>NZ_JBYOJV010000014.1:0-192706 GCF_057798835.1 Cupriavidus sp. 291-E7 | reverse complement strand
CCTGCCGCGTGTGGCCGGCCACACGCGTGGTCTGGATACCGTGCGCGAAATCGTGCAGGCCTGCGCCTCACGCGGCGTACAGTACCTGACGCTGTTTGCATTCAGCTCAGAGAACTGGCGCCGTCCCGCGGACGAGGTGTCCTTCCTGATGCGCCTGTTCATGACGGCCCTGCGCCGCGAGGTGGTCAAGATGCACGCCAACAACATCCGCCTGCGGGTGGTTGGCGACCTGGCGCGTTTCAGTCCGCGTATCCAGCAGATGATCAAGGACGCGGAGGCCCGCACGGCCGGCAATACCGGCCTGACCGTGACCATCGCGGCCAACTATGGCGGCCGCTGGGACCTCCTGCAGGCCATGCGCAAGATGCTGGCCCGCTCGCCGATGCTCGAAGGCGAGTCGATCGATGAGTCGCTGCTGGCGCCGCACCTGGCAATGTCCTATGCGCCGGAGCCGGACCTGTTCATTCGCACGGGCGGCGAGCAGCGCATCAGCAATTTCCTGCTTTGGCAGCTTGCGTACACCGAGCTGTATTTCACCGACACGTTCTGGCCCGATTTCGATGCCGCCGAGCTCGACAAGGCCTTTGCGTCCTACCGCCAGCGCGAACGCCGCTTTGGCCGGACCAGCGCCCAAGTGGTGGCGCCGGGCCTGTCGGGAACGGCCTGAGCCTGCCCGCACCTTCTTACCACCCACGGGAACCGCAGCCGCATGCTTCTGACCCGCGTTATCACCGCCGTATGCCTGTTGCTGTTGATCCTGCCGATCCTGTTCCTGGCGCCACCTTCGGCGCTGGCGGTGCTGGTGGCGGTCATCGTGCTGCTGGGTGGCTGGGAGTTCGGCCGCCTGATCGGCCTGCCGCGGCCCTGGCCCTATGTTTACGCGGTGGTTTGCCTGCTGGCGCTGGTGGCCTGGCATCTGGCCCCGTCCGGCTACGCGATCGACTGGCTGCTTGAGGCTTCGCTCGTAGCGTGGGGCGTGGCGCTGGTCCTGCTTGCGCGGGGCGTACGCAAGGCAACGCCGGGCTTCACCGTGCTGGGCGTCGTGCTCGGGCTGATCATGCTGCCGGCATTCGGTCATGCGGTCATGGTGCTTCGCGCCGCCGGCGTGGGCGTGCTGCTGACCGCCGCGGTGCTGGTGTGGGCTGCCGACATCGGCGCTTATTTCGTCGGTAAGGCAATCGGCAAACGCAAGCTGGCGCCGACCATCAGCCCGGGCAAGTCCTGGGAAGGCGCGATTGGCGGCTGGCTGCTGGCGATGATCGTGGCGTTGGGCCTGGCGGCCAGCCATGCATTCGCTCCCACCTGGTATTCGCTGATCGCCGATAAGGGCGGTCTCGGCTTGCTGGCCATGCTGACGACACTGCTGGTCGCGGCCAGTGTGGTCGGTGATCTTTTCGAATCGCTGCTCAAGCGCCAGACTGGCATCAAGGACAGCAGCCGGCTGCTGCCGGGCCACGGCGGTATCCTGGATCGCATCGACGCGCTGATCCCGGTGTTTCCGCTGGCGGCGCTGCTGCTGGCCTGGGTCTGAACACAACTGAATTCCTCTGTTATATGCAACGCATTACGATTCTGGGCGCCACGGGCTCCATCGGTGAAAGCACGCTGGATGTGGTGCGCCGCCATCCGGACCGTTACACGGTGCATGCGCTCAGCGCTCATCGGCAGGTGGATAAGCTGGCTGCCGCATGTGTGGAGTTTCGCCCGGCGCGGGCGGTGGTCGGATCGGCTGAAGCGGCACGCGAACTCGAAGGCAAGCTACGTCCGGCCGGCGTGACTACCGAGGTCGGCTACGGTCCGGAGGCGCTGGATTCGATCGCCTCGGACGCAGGAACCGATGCGGTGATGGCCGCCATCGTGGGCGCTGCGGGCCTGCGCTCGTCGCTGGCGGCTGCGCGCGCGGGCAAGCGCGTGCTGCTGGCCAACAAGGAATCGCTGGTGATGTCGGGCAGCATCTTCATGGATGCGGTGCACCATCACGGCGCCACGCTGCTGCCGATCGATAGCGAGCACAACGCCATTTTCCAGTGCCTGCCGACCAGCGATCCGCGTTATGGCGCGGGGGTGTCGAAGGTGCTACTGACGGCGTCGGGCGGCCCGTTCCGGACCCGCGATCCGGCGACCCTGCACGACATCACGCCGGACCAGGCTTGTGCCCATCCGAAGTGGGTGATGGGGCGCAAGATCTCGGTCGACTCGGCCACGATGATGAACAAGGGGCTTGAGGTCATCGAGGCCCACTGGCTGTTCGGCGCGCCGGCGGACAAGATCGAGGTGCTGATCCACCCTCAGAGCATCGTGCATTCGATGGTGGCCTACGCCGACGGTTCGGTGCTGGCGCAGCTCGGCAACCCCGATATGCGCACGCCGATTGCCTACGGGATGGCCTATCCGGAGCGCATCGATTCGGGCGTGACGCCACTGGACCTGACCGTTGCGGGCGGACTCCATTTTGAGATTCCTGACCTTGAGCGGTTCCCGTGCCTCGGGTTAGCCTTTGATGCATTGCGAGCTGGCGGGGTTGCGCCGGCCGTGCTGAATGCTGCAAATGAGGTAGCCGTGGAGGCCTTCCTGGCCGGTAGTATCCGGTTTACGGATATCGCTCGCGTGGTGGCTGATGTGCTGGAGCAGCCCGCCGAGGGCGAATCCGCTTCGCTCGAGGGTGTACTGGCGGCCGATGCCGCGGCACGCGGTGCCGCCCAGGCGTTGCTGAAACAACTGGCCAGCCGTTGATCGGTATCACGGCCCGGCCCGGATCTGGAAAGGGGGACTTGCCATGCAAACCGTGATCGCCTTTGTCGTCGCCCTCTGTGTCCTGATCTTCGTGCATGAGATGGGCCACTATCTGGCCGCGCGCGCTTGCGGGGTCAAGGTCCTGCGGTTCTCGATCGGTTTCGGCCGGCCGCTGGCGCGCTGGGTCAGCAAGGGGCGCGACCGCACCGAGTGGACGCTGGCAGCCATTCCGCTCGGCGGCTACGTCAAGATGCTCGACGAGCGCGAGCGGGACCCGGAGACCGATCCGCCCATCGACGCCGCCGAACTGCCGCGTGCCTTCAATCGGCAACCCGTTGGCAAGCGTTTTGTCATCGTGGCGGCGGGTCCGCTTGCCAATTTCGCCCTCGCCATTGCGCTGTATCTGGTGCTTTTCGCCGGCGGCATGCGCGAGCCGGTGCCCGTGCTTTCCACGCCGGCAGCCGGTACGGTGGCGGCGCAGGCAGGGGTGCGCGACGGCGACCGTGTGCTGTCGCTGGCAGCGAATGGCCAGACTGAGCCGGTTCGCTCCTGGAATGACCTGCGCATGGCCGTATTTGCCCAGGGATTCGGCGATGCACGCGCGGTATTGCACGTACGCGGTGCAGACGGCGCCGAGCGGGATATCGCGCTTGGGCGCCTGCCGGATACCGGCGGCAACCCGGATCAAGACCCCCTCGCCACCCTTGGGCTGGCGCTGAAGGGCGGGCCAGTCACCATCACCGAGATCGTTGCGGATTCGGCCGCCCAGCGGGCTGGCCTGCGCGGCGGGGACAGGATCGTGGCCTGGCAAGGCCAGCCGCTGAGCCAGGCGGGCGAGCTGATTCGCGGCGTGCGGGCACGGCCGGGGCAGGAAGTCACGCTTGGCATCGAACGCGAAGGCCGGCGTCTGGACGTGGCCGTGAAACTGGATGCCGCTCCGGGCGGCAAGGCCGAAACCGAAGGGGCCGCACCCGCGATGGTCGGCAAGCTGGGCGCGGCGCTGAACCAGGCCGTGCAGACCGAGATCGTGCGATATCCGTTCACGCAGGCGCTGGCGCGCGCGGCGGACCAGGTCTGGAGCACCAGCACGCTGTCATTGAAGCTGCTTGGCAAAATGCTGATCGGCCAGGCATCGCTGCAGAATCTGAGCGGCCCGCTGACCGTGGCCGACTATGCCGGCCGTGCCGCCAACATGGGTTGGCAGCCGTTCGTGAGCTTCCTTGCGCTGGTCAGTGTCAGCCTCGGTGTACTGAATTTGTTACCTATTCCGGTGCTGGATGGGGGGCATTTGCTGTATTATTGCGTGGAATTTTTGACTGGCAGGCCTGTACCAGACCACTGGCAAGCGATGCTGCAGAAGGTCGGCATCGCGTGCATCTTGCTCCTGACCTCACTCGCTTTGTTCAATGACGTCAGCCGACTGTTTCTTGCGCGCGGCTAGTTTCGCGCAGCCGGAAACGTCTGTCGGCCGGGGGCGGTCGCATTCCGAGGGGGTTTTCCCCGTCGGGCGGGATCAGTCTTGCCGGTATTGTCAGGCGTAGCTGCAATCGGCGTTGGAGCCAACACCCTGCATGAAATCGATGAGGAAGAGGGGATCGACTTTGATCAGAAATAAGCGCATCTCGCTGAGCTTGCTGACGAGTGCCATTATTGCGGCATGGAGCCCGGTGGGTTGGGCCGCAGATCCGTTTGTGGTCAAGGATATTCGCGTTGAAGGCCTGCAGCGCGTGGAGCCGGGTACGGTCTTCGGCTATCTTCCGGTTCGAGTCGGCGAGACGTTCACCGACGACAAAGGCGCCGATGCGATTCGCGCGCTCTACAATACCGGCTTTTTCAAGGACGTGCAGATCCGCGCCGAAGATGGCGTGCTGGTCGTGCAGGTCGAGGAACGCCCGGCAATCTCCCAGTTGGAATTCGTCGGCATCAAGGAATTCGACAAGGACACGCTGCGCCGCTCGCTGCGTGCCGTGGGCGTAGCCGAGGCGCGTTACTACGACAAGGCGCTGATCGACAAGGCCGAGCAGGAACTGAAGCGCCAGTACGTGGCCCGCGGCTACTACGCGGCCGAGGTCCAGACCACCGTGACACCGGTGGACCGCAATCGCGTGTCCGTGGTGTTCAACGTCGAGGAAGGCCCGGTCGCCAAGATCCGTCAGATCAATATCGTCGGCAACAAGGCTTTCAAGGAAAGCACGCTGCGCGACGAGATGCAGCTGTCCACACCGAACTGGCTGTCCTGGTACACGAAGAACGATCTCTATTCCAAGCAGAAGCTCACGGCCGACCTGGAAGCGCTGCGTTCGTACTACCTGAACCGCGGTTATCTGGAATTCCAGATCGAATCGACCCAGGTGTCGATCACGCCGGACAAGAAGGATATCTACCTGACCCTCAATATCAGCGAGGGCGATCAGTTCAAGGTGTCCGATATCCGTCTGGCTGGTGAACTGCTGGGCAAGCAGGACGAGATTCAGAAGCTGCTGCAGCTGAAGAAGGGCGACATTTTCTCGTCCGAGAAGCTGACGGCCAGCACCAAGGCCATCACCGATCTGCTTGGCACGTACGGCTACGCCTTCACCACGATCAATCCGCAGCCCCAGATCGACAAGGAAAAGCGCGAAGTCGCGCTGACCCTGATGGTCGACCCGGGCCGTCGTGTCTACGTGCGTCGCGTGAACGTCGTGGGCAACAGCAAGACGCGCGATGAAGTGGTTCGCCGCGAAATGCGCCAGATGGAAAGCTCGTGGTTCGATAGCGAAAAGCTCCAGCAGTCGCAGGCCCGTATCAACCGTACCGGCTACTTCACCGACACGAACATCACGACCGAGGACGTGGCCGGCGCGCCTGACCAGGTGGACGTGAACGTGAACGTGACCGAGAAGCCGACCGGCCAGATCAGCCTGGGTCTCGGTTTCTCGTCGACCGACAAGCTCGTGCTGCAGGCAGGCCTGCGCCAGGACAACGTATTCGGCTCCGGCACCAGCCTGGGCCTGGACGTGAACACGGCCAAGTCGTTCCGTACGATCGCGCTGACGCAGTACGATCCGTACTTCACGGTGGATGGCATCAGCCGCTCGACGGACATCTACTATCGTACGTCCCGCCCGCTGTACTACACCGGTGATCAGGACTACAAGATCGTGTCGGCCGGTGGCGGCTTCAAGTTCGGCGTGCCGTTCTCCGAGAACGACACGGTGTTCTTCGGTATCGGCTATGAGCGTACCCAGGTCTATACGTCGACCAATACGCCGAGCCAGTACACGGCGTGGCTGCAGAAGATCGGCAAGGCCAGCGGCGATCCGATCAACAACTTCCCGTTCACGATTGGTTGGGCGCGTGACCGTCGTGACAGTGCGCTGATCCCGACCAAGGGTCCGTACACCCAGGCCAACCTGGAAGTCGGCGTGCCGGGCGGCGATACGCAGTACTATCGCGCGAGCTTCCAGCAGCAGTATTTCTATCCGCTGTCGAAGGCGTTCACGCTGGCCTTCAACGGTGAGGTTGCTTATGGTCACGGTTACGGCAACACGCCGTTCCCGGTGTTCAAGTATTTCTACGCCGGTGGTATCGGTTCGGTCCGTGGCTACCAGACCAGCACGCTTGGTCCGAAGGACCAGAACGGCAACCCCGTGGGTGGTGCCTCGAAGCTGATCGGTAACGTGGAATTTGTGTTCCCGCTGCCAGGCTCCGGCGTCGATCGTACCCTGCGCCTGTTCACGTTCTTCGACTTTGGTAACGTCTATCAGGAAGGTGCACCGATTACGTTCAGCGACCTGAAGTATTCGACCGGTTTCGGTATGTCGTGGCTGTCGCCGATCGGGCCGCTCAAGGTCAGCATGGGCTTCCCGCTGAAGAAGGACGACAACGATCGCGTTCAGCGGTTCCAGTTCCAGATTGGTACTGCATTCTGATCCCCACAAAGGATTCTGTTTGATGAAACTCCACACTCCACTGATGAAATCCCTGAGCGCGGCCGCGCTGGCCGCTGCGGCCCTTTGCGCGGCGGCCCCGGCGATGGCTCAGGAGACGCGCATTGCCGCGGTGAACTCGGAGCGTATCCTGCGTGACTCGCAGCCGGCCAAGGCTGCCCAGGTCAAGCTCGAGCAGGAATTCTCCAAGCGCGACCGCGAGTTGCAGGACATGGCCCAGAAGATCAAGGCTATGGCTGACAAGCTCGACAAGGACACGGCCGTGCTGGCCGACGCCGACCGCCAGCGCCGTCAGCGCGAAGTGGCCGACCTCGACCGCGAATTCCAGCGCAAGCAGCGCGAATTCCGTGAGGACCTGAACCAGCGCCGCAATGAGGAACTGGCCCAGGTTCTGGAACGCGCGAATCGCGTGATTCGTCAATTGGCTGAGCAGCGCAAGTACGATCTGATCGTGCAGGAAGCGGTCTACGTCAATCCGCGTATCGACATCACGGACGACGTGATGAAGGCGCTGAACGCCGGCTCGGGCAAGTAAGCGAAGCGGCGGCCGCTCGCGACCGCCTTCGCTTTTTCTCAAGGAAGTACCGCCATGAAGACACCCACACTGGGTCAGCTCGCCACCGAGAACGGCGCGCAGGTTGTGGGTGATCCCGACCTGGCCGTGGGCGGCCTGGCGCCGCTCGACCAGGCTGGTTCCGGCGACCTGTCGTTCCTCTCCAATCCGCTATACCTGGCGCAGGCGCTGGCTTCGAAGGCCGGCGCCATTATCGTGTCGCCGGCAGACCTGGAGCGCATCCGCGCGGACGGGCAGGCCGATGGCCGTAACTGGCTGGTGGCCCGCAATCCCTATGTCTGCTTTGCCCGAGTGGCGCAGCGCTTCGATCGGGCCGCCAATGCGGACCCACGTGTCGGCATTGACCCGCGGGCTACGGTGGCGGCTGACGCAGTGGTTCCCGCGTCATGCTTCATCGGTCCGAACGTGGTCATCGAGGCTGGGGCGCAGTTGGGTGAGCGGGTGCGTGTCCTGGCAAATGCCTTTATCGGCGCAGGGGCGAAGATCGGCGAAGATACGCTCATCTACGCCAATGTTTCTGTCTATCATCGTTGCGTGGTGGGTGCGCGCAACATCCTGCACAGCGGGGCGGTGATCGGTGCCGATGGCTTTGGCTTTGCACCCGATATCGGACCGGCGGGGGTCGAGTACGTCAAGATCCCGCAGGTTGGCCGTGCGTTGCTGGGCAACGATGTGGAAATTGGCGCGAACACGTGCGTGGACCGTGGCGCGATGGCCGATACCGTGATCGAGGACGGCTGCAAGATCGACAATCAGGTGCAGATTGCTCATAACGTGCATGTGGGCGCCCATACCGTGATCGCCGGCACGGCGGCGGTGTCGGGCAGCACGAGAATCGGCAAGTTCTGCGTGATTGGGGGCGCGGCCAATTTTTCCGGCCATTTGAATATCGCTGACCGGACCACAGTGTCCGGCGGCACGTCGATTACCAAATCGATTACAAAACCCGGTGGACACTTCACTAGCGTATTCCCGTTCACATCGCATGGTGAATGGGAGCGCAACGCGGCCATCGTGCGCGGCTTGTCGAAGCTGCGTGAACGAGTGGTGCAGATGGAACGCCGGTTGCGCGGCGGTACCACTGGGTCCAATAGCAACAAACAAGACGAAGAGAAATCATCATGACAGCCTCCGACATCGACATCCGCAAGATCCTGAAGCTGCTGCCGCATCGGTATCCGATTCTGCTGGTCGACCGCGTACTCGAGTTCGAACCGCAAAAGCGGATCAAGACCCTGAAGAACGTGACGATCAACGAGCCGTATTTCATGGGCCATTTCCCGGAACAACCGGTGATGCCGGGTGTCATGATTCTGGAAGCGCTGGCGCAGTCGGCTGGCCTGCTGACCTTTGGCGCCGACATGGAGCGCAAGGAAGGCGCGCTGTACTACTTCGTCGGCATCGACGGCGCACGCTTCAAGCGCGTGGTGTATCCCGGTGATCAGCTGCATCTGAATGTCACCGTGGAACGCTACATCCGCGGTATCTGGAAGTTCAAGGCCAGCGCCACTGTAGATGGCGAAGTCGCTTGCGAAGCCGAGCTGATGTGCACGGTCAAGCAGGCCGAGGCCTGATCCTTCCGATACCGAGCAGAACTGAAAGCACAGGACAGGACGTATGACGCAAATCCATCCCACCGCACTGGTCGACCCGAAGGCTGAACTTGGCGCCGATGTGGAAGTCGGCCCGTTTTCGATCGTCGGTCCGAACGTACGGATTGGCAGCGGCACGCGGATCGGCTCGCACACCACGGTCGAGGGTCATACCACGATTGGTGAAGGCAACCGCATCGGGCCGTATGCCTCTGTGGGTGGCGTGCCGCAGGACATGAAATATGCCAATGAGCCGACCCGGCTCGAAATTGGCGACCGCAATACGATTCGTGAATTCACCACGATCCACACGGGCACGGTGCAAGACCGCGGGCTGACCCGCCTGGGCAACGACAACTGGATCATGGCGTACGTGCATATCGCGCACGACTGCCAGGTGGGCAACCACACAGTGTTCTCCAGCAATGCGCAGATTGCCGGCCACGTGGAAGTGGGTGACTGGGCAATTCTTGGTGGCATGAGCGGCGTGCACCAGTTCGTGCGAATTGGTGCCCATGCCATGCTGGGTGGCGCGTCGGCGCTGGTGCAGGATGTGCCGCCGTTTGTGATCGCGGCCAGCGACAAGAGCGGCAACAAGGCGACGCCGCACGGCATCAACGTGGAAGGGCTGCGCCGGCGTGGTTTTGACGCGGGCCAGATCGCGGCGCTGCGCCAGGCTTACAAGCTGCTGTACAAGTCAGACCTGAGCTTCGACGTTGCCCGACAGGAAATCGTGGCATTGCTGGGCCAGTCCGACGCCACCACGGCGGCGCCACTGCAGTCGTTCGTCGACTTCCTCGCCGCGACGCAGCGCGGCATCGTGCGCTGAAAGCAAGCCAGACATGGTCGAGGCAGCCATGCAGGCCGCGCTTCCCGCTGAAGCGGTGGCCCATGTAAACAAGCGCGGCACGATCGCAATGGTTGCCGGAGAGGCATCGGGCGATCTGCTGGCTTCGCTATTGCTTGAAGGATTGCACGCGCGGCTAGGCGAATCAGTGGACTACGCCGGAATTGGCGGACGCCGCATGATGGCGCAGGGTTTCGTTTCGCATTGGCCGATGGAGACGCTGTCCGTCAACGGCTATGTCGAAGTTCTTGGATCGCTGCGAGAGATTCTGGCCACTCGTCGCGCGATTCGTGATCAGTTGCTGGCCCGTCCGCCGCTGTGTTTTATTGGCGTGGACGCGCCGGATTTCAATTTCGGTCTCGAAGTTCCGCTGCGGCGCGCGGGAATTCCCGTTGTGCACTTTGTCAGTCCATCGATTTGGGCGTGGCGCGGCGGTCGTATCCGCACGATTGCGCGGGCGGTGGACCACATCCTCTGTCTGTTCCCGTTCGAGCCGGAGATCTACGCCAAGGCCGGTATTCCCGCGACATACGTGGGTCATCCGCTGGCAGATGTGATTCCGATGGTGCCCGACGTGGCAGGCGCGCGCGTGAAACTGGGTTTGCCGGAAGGCAAGCGCATCGTTGCGGTGCTGCCCGGCAGCCGGCAGTCGGAAGTTCGTAACCTGGGCGCTACGTTCTTCGAGGCAATGGCGCGCATGCATCGGATGGACGGCAATCTCGCCTTTGTGCTTCCGGCAGCCAATGCCTCGCTGCACGCCATCGTCGAAGAATTGCACGCGCAACATCCTGAGATCGACCTCACGATTGTGGATGGTCAATCGCATCTGGCGATGGAGTCGGCGGATGTTGTACTGCTGGCCAGTGGCACAGCGACGCTGGAGGCCGCGTTGTACAAGAAACCAATGGTGATCTCGTACAAGGTGCCCTGGCTGACCGCGCAGATCATGAAGCGGCAGGGCTACCTGCCTTACGTGGGGCTGCCTAATATTCTGTCAGGGCGCTTTGTGGTGCCCGAGTTGCTGCAGGACGATGCCACGCCAGAGGCGCTGGCGCGCGAGACGCTGCTGCAACTCAATGACGAAGGCAATATTGCATTCCTGCGCGAGCATTTCACGACCATGCACGAAACGTTGAAGCGGGATACGGCACGGCTGGCGTCGGGCGTGGTAGCAGACCTGATGCATAGCCGGGGAGTAGCCTGATGCCGCGAGTCAAAGCTGCAAACGCCGGCCAACTCGGGCTCGAACTGACGCAGACCGTTGCCGTGGTTCAGCGCCTTTGCGGCGTGGACGAGGCCGGGCGAGGACCGCTGGCAGGTCCGGTGTACGCGGCAGCAGTCGTGTTGAATCCGGACCGCCAGATTCGTGGTCTGGCCGACTCGAAAATCCTGACGGCCGAGAAGCGAGCGGCGCTGTTCGACCGGATCTGTGAGCGGGCATTGGGCTGGCACATAGCGTTCGCAACGGTGGAGGAGATCGATTCGATCAACATCCTCCATGCGTCGATGCTCGCCATGCAACGCGCCGTCCAGGGGCTGGCAGCCAGTGGTGTCATTCCCGACCTCGTGCAGGTCGACGGAAACCGCTGCCCGCAGGTTGCGTTTCCGGTGGAAGCTATCGTCAAGGGCGACGCCAAGGTGCGTGCGATTTCGGCAGCGTCGATCCTCGCAAAGGTAGCGCGCGACCGCAACCTGCTGGAATTGCACCAGCAGTATCCTGAATACGGCTTCGATTCACATTTTGGCTACCCAACGCCCCAGCACTTTGCGGCGCTCGAGCGTCATGGCCCTACGCCGCATCACCGGCGGTCGTTCGCGCCGGTACGCGTGGCGCTGGAGCGGCTGAGCGGCGCGGTGCAAGAAGCGCCACCTTTCTAAGCTCTCTACAACGACAACGCTTTGAAGCACGTCACTTCGCGCGACAACGCGCTGTTCAAGCAGTTGAAGGCCCTGACCGGGTCGACCCATCAACGCCGTAAGTCCGGCCAGTCCGTGCTCGATGGCGTGCATCTGGCGCAAGCGTACGTGGACGCATTGGGGCAACCCGCATCGTGCGTGGTAGGTGAACGCCACTACGATCACGCCGAAGTACGCCCGTTGCTGGACCGGATCGATCCCGAGCGCGTTGTCGTGCTGGCGGATGCGCTGTTCACCCAGATCAGTAGCGTGGCGAATGGCATCGATCTGCTGTTCGTCATCGATACACCAGCCGGGCATTTGCCCGCGAAGATCGATACCGACTGCATCATCCTCGACGGCGTTCAGGATGCGGGCAACGTCGGATCGATTCTGCGTAGTGCCGCGGCTGCAGGCATTCCCCATGCGTTCCTCACGACGGGATGCGCGTTTGCATGGTCGGTTAAGACGCTGCGTGCCGGCATGGGCGCGAATTTCCATCTCAATATCGTCGAGCATTGCACGCTGGACATGCTCGCCACCCGACTGGCCGTTCCACTGCTGGCGACGTCGTCGCACGCCGATGCCGCAGTGTTCGACACGGACCTTCGGCAACCGGTGGGCTGGGTGGTCGGAAACGAAGGCGCAGGGGTGAGCCCGGACTGGATGGCACGCGTATCGCGCACGGTCGGCATTCCCCAGCCGGGCGGGCTGGAGTCGCTGAATGTGGCGGCTGCAACTGCCGTGTGCCTGTTTGAAACGGTGCGGCAACGCCGATCGACATGAAGTCGTGAGCCGCTAGCGCGACCGGCTTTCCCTGGTTGTGGCAGCGGGGGTGTTGGCGGGCGTGGATTTTTTGCCGACCAGCAGGAGCAGGGCGTCGGTCATACGCTCGAACTTTTCGTCCATACGGTCGAACCTCTCATCCATGCGGTCGAACTTCTCGTCCAGACGCTCGAACTTCTTGTCCATCTGTTCGAACCGCTTGTCCATCTGCTCGAATCTCTTTTCCATCTTGGTTTCGAGCTTTTCGAATCGCTGGTCCACGCTGGTTTCAAGCCGCGCAACCCGTTGAACGAGTTCCTGATGGGACAGGTGGAGGGTGTCGACCCGATACTTTACGGAATCGAGCTGGTCATGGACGACCTCGATTGCTTTATCGGCGCGGCGTGACGACAGCTCGACAATGCCGAAGATGCCACCGAGCGCCACGGCAATTGCCGTGAATATGATGCCAGCGTTACGGAGGTCGATTCCTCGTGACGGGGCGTGTTGCCGGGCGGGGCCGGAAGCGTCGCCTGATTCAGGTAGTTGCGGAAACTGATCTACGGTCATAGTGATGGTCATGGCATGGAGACGTCACGTCGATGACGTCATATTCCATCCCAGGCCACCACGTGCCTAGAAGACGATTCTCAAAACGCCGTGCGTCAGTAGTTGTCCCGGTCGATCTTGATTTCCTGAAGGATCGTGGTGGCGATCTCCTCGATCGACTTGTGCGTCGAGGACAGCCACTTGATGCCTTCGCGGCGCATCATGGCCTCTGCCTCATTGACCTCATACCGGCAGTTTTCGATCGCCGCATACTTGCTGCCCGGGCGGCGCTCGTTGCGGATTTCGGTCAGTCGCTGGGGATCGATCGACAGCCCGAAGATCTTGGGCTTGAAGGCGTAGAGCGCCGAAGGCAGGCGGCCGCGCTCGAAATCGTCCGGAATCAGCGGATAGTTGGCGGCCTTGAGTCCATACTGCATGGCCAGGTACAAGCTGGTAGGCGTCTTGCCGCTGCGCGACACACCCACCAGGATCACATCGGCCTCTTGCAGATTTTTATGTGACTGCCCGTCATCATGTGCCAGCGAAAAATTGATGGCTTCGATCCGGTTCTTGTATGCCTCGGTATCGGCGTTCTGGTGGAAGCGCCCGATCGCATGCGTGGACTTCAGTCCCAGTTCCTTCTCCAGGGGTTCGATGAAGGTCTGGAACATATCCAGGATCATCGCCTTGGCCCGGCGCATCGCCTTGTTCGATTCGGCGTTGACGAGGGTGGTGAAGACGATCGGAGGCACGCCCTCGTTGTAGAACGCCTCATTGATCTTGCTGACGGCGACATGAGCCTTATCCGGCGTATCGACGAAAGGCATTCGTACTTTGCGAAAGCGCATTTCGAATTGCGCAAGAATCGAGTGACTGAATGTTTCGGCGGTGATGCCGGTGCCATCGGAAACGATAAAGACCGTCCGCACGGCAGGGCGGTCAGCCGCTGGCTGGCTCTGCGCCGGGGATGAGTCAGTCTGGGGAGTCTGGGCCAGCGCAGGTTGCGACGCGTCAGGCGCTTCGGGCAAGGACATGTCTGAACAATAATTTGGAACAGCCGCTGAGCGAAAGTGCGGTGCGGCACGGTAGAATAGCGGCGATCTTTTGGCTAAGCAATTCCGCCAATGCCGGTCAGACAACGATCTGCGACCGGATTGTCGACAATGTGCGACGCAGCATCTACAGCGTCTGATGGCACAAGGAATTGCTCAGCCAAGCGATCCGCCGGGGACAGAACACCAACAAGATACCGGTCGGTGCAAAAGATTTCTTACTTTGTTTTGAGGCTTTTATGACCAACCAGGTAGATAACGGCGCGTACGTGCTGCCGTTCGAAGAACTGCGCATGCAGGACGTGGAGACCGTCGGCGGCAAGAATTCGTCGCTCGGCGAGATGATCTCGCAGCTGGCCGGCGCCGGCGTGCGCGTCCCCGGCGGTTTTGCCACCACCGCGCTGGCATTCCGTGACTTCCTCGAACACAACAACCTGACCGCCCGCATTTCCGAACGTCTGAAGACGCTCAACGTGGACGACGTGAAGGCGCTGGCGGAAGCTGGTGCCGAGATCCGCGGCTGGGTTGCCACGGCGCCGTTCCAGCCGCGCCTCGAAGCGGAAATCCGCGAGCACTATGCACGTGTGTCGGCGCGCGAAGGCGCCGAGGCATCGTTCGCCGTGCGTTCGTCGGCTACCGCCGAAGACCTGCCCGATGCATCGTTCGCGGGCCAGCAGGAGTCGTACCTCAACGTCAGCGGTATCGACGACATCCTCGATAAGATCAAGCACGTCTTTGCATCGCTGTATAACGACCGTGCGATTTCCTACCGCGTTCACAAGGGCTTTGCCCATGACGTGGTGGCGCTGTCGGCCGGCGTGCAGCGCATGGTCCGTTCGGACCTGGCTTCTTCCGGCGTGATGTTCACGATCGATACGGAATCGGGCTTCCCCGACGTGGTGTTCATCACGTCGAGCTACGGCCTGGGCGAGACGGTGGTGCAAGGCGCCGTGAACCCGGACGAGTTCTACGTCTTCAAGCCGACGCTGCAAGCCGGCAAGTACCCGATCATCCGCCGTTCGATCGGCTCGAAGCTGGTCAAGATGGAATTCACGAAACCCGGCGAAGCAGGCCGTGTGAAGACCGTGGACGTGCCGCCCGAGCTGCGTAATCGCTATTCGATCAGCGATGACGATGTGAACGAGCTGGCTCGCTACGCGATGATCATCGAAAAGCACTATGGCCGCCCGATGGACATCGAATGGGGCAAGGACGGCAAGGACGGCAAGATCTATATCCTGCAGGCGCGTCCGGAAACCGTGAAGAGCCAGTCCGCCGGCAAGGCCGAGCAGCGCTTCAAGCTGAAGGGCACTTCGGCAGTGCTGACCAGCGGCCGTGCAATCGGTCAGAAGATCGGTACCGGCCCGGTTCGCGTCATCAATGATCCGTCCGAAATGGAGCGCGTGCAGCCTGGCGACGTGCTGGTGGCCGACATGACCGACCCGAACTGGGAACCGGTGATGAAGCGTGCCGCCGCCATCGTCACGAACCGTGGCGGCCGTACCTGCCACGCCGCGATCATCGCGCGTGAACTGGGTGTGCCGGCAGTGGTGGGCTGCGGTGACGCTACCGACTTGCTGACGGACGGCACGCTGGTGACGGTGTCGTGCGCCGAAGGCGACGAAGGCCGTATCTACGACGGTCTGCTGGAAACGGAAGTCACCGAGGTCATGCGCGGTGAGATGCCGGAGATCGAGACCAAGATCATGATGAACGTCGGCAATCCGCAGCTGGCGTTCGACTTCGCGCAGATTCCGAACCACGGTGTTGGCCTGGCCCGTCTGGAATTCATCATCAACAACAACATCGGCGTTCATCCGAAGGCGATCCTCGACTACCCGCAAGTCGACTCCGACCTGAAGAAGGCCGTGGAATCGGTGGCCCGCGGCCACGCCAGCCCGCGCGCGTTCTACGTGGACAAGCTTGCCGAGGGTATCGCGACGATTGGTGCCGCGTTCTATCCGAAGCCCGTGATCGTGCGCCTGTCCGACTTCAAGTCGAACGAGTACAAGAAGCTGATCGGCGGCTCGCGCTACGAGCCGGACGAAGAGAACCCGATGCTGGGCTTCCGTGGCGCGTCGCGCTACATCTCTGACGACTTTGCCGAGGCGTTCGAGATGGAATGCAAGGCCATGAAGCGCGTTCGCGACGAAATGGGCCTGACCAACGTCGAGATCATGGTGCCGTTCGTGCGCACGCTGGGCCAGGCCGAGCGCGTGATCGGACTGCTGGCCAAGCATGGCCTGAAGCGCGGCGAAAACGGCCTGCGCATCA
Source organism: Cupriavidus sp. 291-E7 (assembly GCF_057798835.1). Taxonomy (NCBI): domain Bacteria; kingdom Pseudomonadati; phylum Pseudomonadota; class Betaproteobacteria; order Burkholderiales; family Burkholderiaceae; genus Cupriavidus; species Cupriavidus sp. 291-E7. The sequence continues at coordinate 176,495 of NZ_JBYOJV010000014.1, read as the reverse complement.
TCATGATGTGCGAAGTACCGTCGAACGCGATCCTGGCTGAAGAGTTCCTGCAGTTCTTCGACGGCTTCTCGATCGGCTCGAACGACCTGACGCAGCTGACGCTGGGCCTGGACCGCGACTCGGGCATGGAATTGCTGGCCAAGGACTTCGACGAGCGTGATCCGGCGGTTCGTTTCATGCTGCAGCGCGCCATTTCCACGGCGCTGCGCCTGGACAAGTACGTCGGCATCTGCGGCCAGGGTCCTTCGGATCATCCTGACTTTGCCGCGTGGCTGGCCAAGGAAGGGATCAAGTCGATTTCGTTGAATCCCGATTCTGTCGTGGAGACCTGGCAGCAACTGGCTTCGTGAGGCATTTCGCGTCACAATAGCGACGTCCAATCAAGCGGTGTCCGGCCTAAGGGCCGGCACGCCGTGTGGCACCGGCCCTGCGGTCAGGTGTTCCAACTGCCCCCGCAGGCGCCGTAGGCGCTTGGCGGGGGTTTTGCTTTTCGGGGAGCGGGATGACGTCGTACTACTTGTGGTTTGCCGCGGCCGTCGTGCTGGTGATCGCCGAGATGGCGTCTGGCACGTTCTATCTGCTGATGGTGGCCTGCGGCGTGATAGCTGGCGGCATTGCCGCGCTGCTTGGTGCGGAGGTGCCGGTGCAGACGGTCACGGCCGCGCTGGTTGCCATCGTGGCGATTGTCGCGCTCAGGCGGACGCGCTTCGGCAAGCTGCGCCGCACCGATGCAGCGACGGATCCGGGCGTGAACCTCGATATCGGGCAGGAAGTCGAAGTGCCCACATGGGACGCTTTCCGGCGCGCACGTGTGCCATATCGCGGGGCTGACTGGACCGTCGAACTGGCTCCGGGCACCGATCCCGCTCCGGGTCGCTACAGGATTGTCGAAGTCCGGGGCGCCACGCTCATTGTGTCGCCACGCTAGCGTTCCGCTGTATTCGCCTTGAAGTGTTTTCCTTTTGACGGGAGTCGTACATGCTTGCCTATCAGCTCGGTCTGTTTCCGCTGATCCTGCTTATTGCCGCCATCGTGTTGATTGCGAAGGCCGTCAAGATCGTGCCGCAGCAGCACGCCTGGGTGCTGGAGCGTCTGGGGCGCTACCACGCGACGCTGACGCCGGGGCTGTCGATCGTCGTGCCGTTCATCGATCGCGTGGCCTACAAGCACATCCTCAAGGAAATTCCCCTGGATGTGCCGAGCCAGGTGTGTATCACAAAGGACAACACGCAGCTGCAAGTCGACGGCGTGCTGTACTTTCAGGTGACCGACCCGATGAAGGCGTCATACGGGTCGAGCAATTTTGTCGTGGCCATCACGCAGCTCTCGCAGACCACCCTGCGGTCGGTGATCGGCAAGCTCGAACTGGACAAGACCTTCGAGGAACGCGAGTTCATCAACCACAGCGTCGTCAACGCCTTGGATGAAGCCGCCGCCAACTGGGGCGTCAAGGTGTTGCGCTACGAGATCAAGGACCTGACGCCACCCAAGGAGATCCTGCATGCGATGCAGGCGCAGATCACGGCAGAACGCGAGAAGCGGGCGCTGATTGCGGCGTCCGAGGGCAAACGCCAGGAGCAGATCAACCTGGCGTCCGGTGCGCGGGAGGCCGCGATTCAGAAGTCCGAGGGCGAGAAGCAGGCGGCGATCAATACGGCGCAGGGCGAGGCAGCTGCGATTCTGGCGGTGGCGGAAGCCAATGCTCAGGCTATCGCGAAAATCGGCCACGCGATTCGAAGCGACGGCGGTACGGAAGCGGTCAACCTGAAGGTGGCGGAGGAGTATGTCGCGGCGTTCGGGAATCTGGCCAAGCACGGCAATACGCTGATCGTACCGGGCAATCTGGGCGAAATGAGCTCGATGATTGCGTCCGCGCTGCAGATTGTGAAAGGTCAGAAGGCCGAGAAGGCGATCTGATTCGTCCTGATTTGCCCGTTGGGTAGCGGGAACAAGAACGGAGGCCGAAGCCTCCGTTTTTTATTCCTTCTCGCTCTTCATCAGGCGCGCTTTTTCGCGCTGCCAGTCGCGGTTCTTTTCGGTCTCGCGCTTGTCGAACTGCTTCTTGCCCTTGCCGAGACCTATCTCGCATTTCACGCGGCCGCGTGTGTAGTGCAGGTTTAGCGGCACCAACGTGTAGCCGCGTTGCTCGACCTTGCCAATCAGTTTCTTGATTTCGTCGGCATTGAGCAGCAGCTTCCGGGTGCGCACCGGGTCGGGATTGACGTGCGTGGAGGCGCTTTGCAGCGGGCTGATGTGCGCGCCGATCAGGAACATCTCGGCATTGCGTATCACGACGTAACCTTCCTTGATCTGGACGCGATTGGCGCGGATCGCCTTGACTTCCCAGCCTTCCAGCACGATCCCGGCCTCATAGCGTTCTTCGATGAAGTAGTCGAAAAAGGCCTTCTTGTTGTCAGCGATCGTCATGCGGGAGGTGATTTCCTAAAATATGGTCCGGCGCGGCCTGGCAGGGCGGCGGCGGGAAGGGTGCACAGCAACATGGCTGCGGCCGCGCACGCCAGGGCGTGCCGTGTTCGCGGCTGTCGGCTAAAATCCTGATTTTAGCAAACCGCTCCCGCCCGGCCCAGTCCCGAGCGCCCGCTATCCGTATACATGGCAGACGTCCATAAATCCGTCCTGCTCGGCTTCTCGGCCGAACAGATGTACGACCTGGTCACTCGCGTGGAGGACTATCCCAAGTTCCTGCCGTGGTGTGGCGGCGTGGAGGTCTTCGAGCAGACCGATTCGCTGCTCGATGCCAAGATCTATATCCATTTCAGCGGCATCAAGCAGTACTTTCACACGCGCAATACCCAGGAGCGTCCGACACGCATTGATATGACGTTCGCCGACGGACCTTTCAAGACCTTCAATGGGTCCTGGCGATTCACGCCGTTGCGCGCCGACGCCTGCAAGATCGAATTCCACCTGCATTACGAGTTTTCGAGCGTGCTCCTTGAGAAAATCATCGGCCCAGCGTTCAGCGTGATTGCGAATACGTTTGTCGATGCTTTTGTCAAACGTGCCGAGGTGGTTTATGCCGAGTAGCGTTGAGGCGCCTGGCGCCGTGCGCGTCTCGGTCTGCTACGCGCTTCCCGACGCCGTTTTCCTGAAAGAAGTGGTGGTCCCGGCTGGCACTACCATTCTTGCCGCGATCCAGTCCAGCGGGCTGATCGAGGCGTATCGAGAGGTGGACCCCACGACGATGCGCGTAGGTGTCTACGGCAAACTCAAGACGCTGGATACCGTGGTGCGTGATGGCGACCGGGTGGAGGTCTATCGCATTCTGACCGCGGATCCCAAGACGGCGCGGCGCAAACGGGTGCAAAAAACCCGGGCAACGGGTTTGCGCGAGGGTCAGAAATGGTTGCGCCGTGGGGGCGGCGGGCAGGGTACCTGATGGTCCTGCCCCATGCGTATGCGCTGTTCAGCTGCTGCAGTGCTGGTTGATTGAGTCGTTCGTGCGGGACAGCTCGGCGGCGCGTTCCTCGTCATTCAGGCGAACCGCGGCGCCATCGGCGCCCGCGCGCGATACGCGCATGCCGGAGCTCAGGCCCGTCGCGTAATTGCGCATTTGCTGGCACCGTTCGTCGCGCGCCAGTTGCTCACGCTCCTTGGTGGCGGCTTCCACGTCGGCCTTGAGGCGGGCATCCCGGCGTTCGCGGAAAGAATCGTCGGCATCCGCCGGCTTATCGGATGTGGCCTTGGCGCTGACGGTCTGCATGCGTGGTGCGCCGGCAGGCGTCGCCTTGGCATCCCCCTTCACCTCGGCCTTGGCTGCGTCCGACTCCACGGGCCGATACGCGCCAACAGCGCGGCCCGGCGCGGACAGGATGGCGCGCTCCGGGATGGTTGGGGGCGGTGGAACATCGCTATAAACCGTGCGCCCGTTGGCGTCCTTCCATTGCCACTGGGAGAAGGCGGTGCCGGGAATGGCCAGGCTGGCGGCAATCAGCAGGTACAGCGCGGACGATCGTTTCATGGCGAAGGCGTGAACAGGTCGAGCGGGTTGTGTGGGCATCAGACGCCAGTGGGGTTGACTTTCGATGTGACCCCTGCGGCATTGCCCGCTAGTCTACTGAGACTTGTCCGTCGCATGCAAGCGCACGGACCAGGCCACGCCAGCCATCAGCAACACGATGGCCGCGATTTCCAGCGGCCGTGGCCAGCGGTGGTCGAACACAAACCCGTATGCCAGCGCGAACAGCGTCTCAAAAACGATCATCTGGCCAGACAGCGTCAGCGGCAGGCGGCGGCTCGAAATGTTCCAGAGGTTGTTGCCAATTAGCGACGCTCCCAGCGCCACGGCGGCATTGACGGTCCAGAACCACTGCCATTCACGGCCCGTACCCGGCGCCGTCAGCACGTCACCAAAGGCGAGCCAGCCGACCGCCGCCAGCACCAGCGACACCAGGCCGGTCGACAGTCCATAGAGCGCTGACCACTCATTGCCGCTGAAATGGGGGTGGCGTTGCAGGTAGCGGGCGTTGTCCACGGCGTAGAGCGTCCAGCAGACCAGTGCGCCGGCCGCGCACAGCACGCCGGCGAGTTTCTGCCAGACGGGCCGGATCGCAGCGCCGGCAGCCACCGTGCCATGCGCACCGCCACCGCCGCCACCGAACAGATCGATATTGATGCAGGCGATGCCGGCGGCCACCACCAGCAGGGGCAGCACCAGCCGGCGCAATGGCACGGCGCCACGGTCGCGGCGGCCCATCAGCGTGACCGAGATGGGCAGGATGCCAATGATCAGCGAGGTCGGGCCCACGCCGGCCAGTTGCACGCCGAACGCCAGCAGGACGTAGTAGAGCAGGTTGCCCGTGAAGGCCTGGCGCAGCAGGGCCACGCAATCCGATCGCGTGAGCTTGCGCGCAATGCGGCGCATCAGCGGCAAAGCCGCGACAAGCGCCACCACCCCGTAAGCCAGGTAGCGGCCGATCGCCAGTTCCCACGGAGAAAACGCCGGCAGCAGTTTGGGGGCGATAAACACCATCCCCCAGAACGCTCCCGCCAGCAGGCCGCACAACACGCCAATTCCCATGTGGATTCCGAATGCCTTGCTTGAAAAAGGAGGCCGAGAATAGCAAACGACTTGCAAGAACGCATCAGCAAATCCTGCATTCCTGTATAATCTGCTTTTGCGCCTAGAGGATTCGCTATGCGTCTTGTCCAGAAAGCACTCACATTCGATGACGTGCTGCTCGTCCCGGCCTATTCGGCCGTCCTGCCCCGGGATGTTTCCCTCCGCACCAGCCTGACCCGTTCGATCGAACTCAATATTCCGCTGCTGTCCGCTGCTATGGATACAGTGACGGAAGCCCGCTTGGCCATTGCAATGGCGCAGGCAGGCGGTATCGGTATCGTCCACAAGAACCTGAAGCCCGCCGACCAGGCGCGTGAAGTGGCGCGCGTGAAGCGCTACGAGTCGGGTGTACTGCGTGATCCGATCACCATTTCGCCGGACATGAAAGTGCGCGATGTGATCGCGCTGTCGCAGCAGCACGGCATTTCGGGCTTCCCGGTGCTCGAAGGCAAGACGGTAGTCGGCATCATCACCAATCGTGACCTGCGTTTCGAGGAAGAACTCGACGCACCGGTGCGCGCCAAGATGACCCCGCGCGAAAAGCTCGTGACCGTGGCCGAAGGCGCGCCGCTGGACGAAGCCAAACGCCTGATGAACCGCCACCGCCTGGAGCGTGTGCTGGTGGTCAACGGCGCGTTCGAACTGCGTGGCCTGATCACGGTGAAGGACATCCAGAAGGCCGTGGATAACCCGCTGGCCAGCAAGGATGCTCACGGCCAACTGCGCGTAGGCGCCGCGGTGGGTGTTGGTCCGGACAATGACGAGCGCGTGGAACTGCTGGTCAAGGCCGGCGTCGACGTGATCGTGGTCGATACGGCGCATGGCCACAGCCAGGGCGTGCTGGATCGCGTTCGCTGGGTCAAGCAGAACTTCCCGCAGGTACAGGTGATCGGCGGCAACATCGCCACCGGCGCCGCCGCGCTGGCCCTGGTCGAACATGGCGCCGACGGCGTCAAGGTCGGCATCGGCCCCGGTTCGATCTGCACCACGCGTATCGTCGCGGGTGTGGGCGTGCCCCAGATTACGGCCGTGTCGAACGTGGCCGAAGCGCTCAAGGGCACTGGCGTGCCGCTGATCGCCGATGGCGGCGTCCGCTACTCGGGCGACGTGGCCAAGGCGCTGGCCGCTGGCGCGCACACCGTCATGATGGGCGGCATGTTCTCGGGTACCGAGGAAGCCCCGGGCGAAGTGTTCCTGTTCCAGGGCCGCTCGTTCAAGAGCTACCGCGGCATGGGTTCGGTCGGTGCGATGAAGGATGGCGCCGCGGATCGTTACTTCCAGGAAGACAACACCGCCAACGTCGACAAGCTCGTGCCGGAAGGCATCGAGGGCCGCGTGGCGTACAAGGGTCCGGTGCAGGCGATCATTCACCAGCTGACCGGCGGTATCCGTGCCTCGATGGGCTATTGCGGTGCCAGCTCGATTCCGCAGTGGCATGACACGGCCGAGTTCGTGCAGATTACCGCCGCCGGCATGCGCGAATCGCACGTCCACGATGTGCAGATCACCAAGGAAGCGCCGAACTACCATATCGATTGATTTCGAAATGGTCGGTACCACGGCCGCGCCGGTTCCGTTTAGCAACGGGGCGGCGCGGCCGCGTCGTAACAAGGAGCGCCCATGAAGGTTTTGCTTCGAGCCGTGCTGTTCTTCGATGCCGTGCTCGATCTGCTGCTTGGCCTGCTGCTGCTGATGTCGCCGTTCACCACGCTGTACGCCGCGCTGCAAGTGCCGGTGCCGGAGCCGGCGCTGTTCGGCCAGTTGCTGGGCGTGGCAACGCTGGGCATGTCGTGGCTGCTGTTCACGGCCACGTTCAATGGACATATGACGGTGCCCGTGGCCCGCGTCGCCGGATTGATGAACCTGGCCAGCGCGATACTGGTTGCGGCCTGGACGCTGTTCCTGGACATGCCCGTCCAGGCGGCCGGCAAGGTCTGGTTGCTGACGCTGGCCGCGATGCTGCTGTTCTTTGCCATCGTGCAGATCCCGTCGGCAAAGAAGGTGCGGCTGCGCGAACGCGCACTGGCCGAACAGGCAAGGGCTGACCGCGAAGCGCGTGAAGCCGGTGTCTACAATTCGAATAACGTAACTGACGTAAGCGACGTGACGGACGTTGGCGAAAGCGGCACTGGCCGCCCGGTCCGCCCGGCTACGTCCCCCGCATCCCCCGAATACCGGCGCGAGCCGGTCATCACGCCGCCGCCTGGCTATGGCCCGGGCACGGAGGTGATGCCCGAACCCGATCCGGACGCACTGCCCACTGCCAATCATGCACGACAAAATCCTCATTCTTGATTTCGGTTCGCAAGTCACGCAGCTGATCGCGCGCCGCGTTCGCGAAGCACACGTCTACTGCGAGATCCATCCGAACGACGTTACTGACGAATTCGTGCGCGAGTACGCGCCGAAGGGCGTCATCCTGTCCGGCAGCCATGCCAGCACCTACGAGGACCACCAGCTGCGCGCCCCGCAGGCCGTGTGGGATCTCGGCGTGCCCGTGCTGGGCATCTGCTACGGCATGCAGACGATGGCCGTGCAACTGGGCGGCAAGGTGGAGTGGAGCGATTCGCGCGAATTCGGCTATGCCGAAGTGCGGGCCCACGGCCACACGAACCTGCTGAAGGGTATCGAGGACTTCTCCACGCCCGAAGGCCACGGCATGCTCAAGGTCTGGATGAGCCACGGTGACAAGGTCACCGCGCTGCCGGACGGCTTCAAGCTGATGGCCTCCACGCCGAGCTGCCCGATCGCCGGCATGGCCGACGAGGCCCGCGGCTACTACGCCGTGCAGTTCCACCCGGAAGTCACGCACACGTCGAAGGGCCGCGAGATGCTCGAGCGCTTCGTGCTGGAGATCTGCGGCACCAAGGCTGACTGGGTCATGCGCGACCACATCGCCGAAGCCGTGGCAAAGATCCGCGAGCAGGTGGGCGATGAAGAGGTGATCCTGGGTCTGTCTGGCGGTGTCGATTCGTCGGTGGCCGCGGCGCTGATCCATCGCGCCATCGGCGACCAGCTGACCTGCGTGTTCGTCGACCACGGCCTGCTGCGTCTGGACGAAGGCAAGATGGTGATGGAGATGTTCGCGGGCCGCCTGCATGCGAAGGTCGTTCACATCGACGCTTCGGAGCAGTTCCTTGGCCATCTGACGGGCGTTACCGACCCGGAGCAGAAGCGCAAGATCATTGGCCGCGAATTCGTGGAAGTTTTCCAGGCCGAGGCGAAGAAGCTGACCAACGCCAAGTGGCTGGCGCAGGGCACGATCTACCCGGACGTGGTGGAATCGGGCGGCACCAAGACCAAGAAGGCGACCACGATCAAGAGCCACCACAACGTGGGCGGCCTGCCGGAAACGCTGGGTCTGAAGCTGCTGGAACCGCTGCGCGACCTGTTCAAGGACGAAGTGCGCGAGTTGGGCGTGGCGCTGGGCCTGCCGCCGGAAATGGTCTACCGCCATCCGTTCCCTGGCCCGGGCCTGGGCGTGCGTATCCTGGGCGAAGTCAAGCGCGACTATGCAGACCTGCTGCGCCGCGCCGACGCGATCTTTATCGAGGAACTGCGCAAGACCATCGCCACGGAGCAGGATGCTGCCGCCGGCATGTGCGAGCCGCATCAGGTTGGCAAGAGCTGGTACGACCTGACGAGCCAGGCTTTTGCGGTGTTCCTGCCGGTGAAGTCGGTGGGCGTGATGGGCGATGGCCGCACGTACGACTACGTGGTGGCGCTGCGTGCCGTGCAAACGACGGACTTCATGACCGCACACTGGGCACACCTGCCGTATTCGCTGCTGGGCCGCTGCTCGAACCGCATCATCAATGAGGTGCGTGGCCTGAATCGCGTGGTGTACGACGTGTCGGGCAAGCCGCCTGCCACGATCGAGTGGGAATAATCGAACGCCCGATGTCGTTCACATGCAAGGCGCCCCTGGGGCGCCTTGTTTTTTGCCCGTGGCAGTCGACCACGGCGCATGACGGCTGAACGTCAAGCGACCACCGCCGGCGCTTCAGCGGCCGTTACCTCCAGCCGGTTGCCCCCCAACGCCTTGGCGCGATACAGCGCCCGATCCGCCGCGGCAAGCCCGTCGCCCAGGGTAGGCACGCCATCCTCATACTGGGCCAGGCCGATACTGACCGTCGCCGGAATGCCGACACTGCCGATCCGGCTGGAGATATTCTCGGCAAATTGTCGTGCCACGGTTTCCCCGAGGGTCTTGGCCCGGCTGGCGTCGTCGCCGGAAAGCAGGGCAGCGAATTCCTCCCCGCCGATCCGTGCAAGCAACGTCTCGGGCCCCATCACGCGCCGGGCGATGGCCGCGAACGACTTCAGTACCTCGTCACCCGTCTGATGACCGTAGCGGTCGTTGATGGCCTTGAACTGGTCGAGGTCGAAAGCCAGCACGGCAATCGGCCCGCGTCGCGCGTCGGCGCCGAGGATGCGATTGCCTTGTTCGAAAAACCACCGGCGGTTGCCAAGGCGTGTCAGGTAATCGGTCTGCGATTCCTTCAGCAGCTGACCGTGGGTTTCCTCCCGAATCAGCTTCAGGATGGTCATCGGCAGGATCACCGAATACAGCACGCCCTCGTACATCGTGATCTTGCTGGCCATCGACTGGATCGCCGGCCCATACGCGCTCACGATCGACGGCAGGATGAAGGCACGGCCGACATAGAGCAGCGCGTGGATCCCGGTGACAGCCACGACGATATGCCGCGCGAAGAACGGCTTCATGGCATCACAGCGCAGCATTTCGCGCGTTGTCATGGCGCTGACGAGTGCGATCGGGAACGCGCTGATGTGGTTCCAGACCAGGTCCTGCCAACGAGCGCCGGATACGGCCCATACCAATGCCATGCCAGCGATCACGACGGCGGCACTGACGCGATACCGCCTGCCGCTTAGTGCGGCAACGCCGTTAAGAACCAGGAAGTAGCCACAGAGCATGACCAGGTTGCAGATCGCCGAGCCGATTGCGCCCGGCACGGCGCGGCGGAACAACACGCCCGCACAAGCGAGCGCCAGCGTGGTAAATCCCGCTGCGAGTATGCGCAGCGCCTTGCTGTGCCTGGGGTTGGCACGATGCTCCCAGAACATCATGCCGGCACTGGCAAGTAGAGTTCCGATCGCAAGTAGGTAAAGGGTGAGGAGATCGACGTACATCCAAATGTAAAGACAATGCGCCGATGCATCGGATCGGCTGTCGAATTCTACGTTGGAATTACGGTAGGTCGAAGGTGGTTTCAAAGATCTGCCGATGGCGTCCCGGTGCCTTTTTCAGCAGGCTTGGCGCTGCCAACGCCTTGCCAAGCAGTCCAGACCGTTCCGGTCTATGCTCTCGGCTGCGACACCGGCAGGCGTTATCGCATGGCTATCAGGCGCCGCCGGACGACGCAGACGCGCAAGACATTCCACGACCCATCCAAGGAACCCTCATGGCCCTCTCGATGTACGACGTATCGATCCCGGTGTTCATCCGGGCGTTGACGAACCTGTCCGCCATTCTCGAAAAAGGCGCGGCTCATGCGAAAGGCCAGGGCACGGACGCCGCGGAGCTGATCCAGACGCGACTGATCGCCGATATGGATCCCCTGTCTGCCCAGATCCAGCGTGCCAGCGATTCGGCCAAGGGTTGCGCTGCGCGACTGGCAGGCGTCGATATTCCCTCGTACCCGGATACCGAAGCGACGTTTCCCGAGTTGCAGGAACGGATCACCAAGACGATCGGCTTTCTGAAGGCGATCCGTCCCGAACAGCTCGAAGGCAGCGAAACGCGCGTGGTCGAACTGAAGCTGCGTGGCGGCCCGGTGACGTTCGATGGCAAGAGCTATCTGCTCGGGTTTGCGCTGCCGAACTTCTACTTCCACGTGACGACCGCGTACGACATCCTGCGCCATAAGGGCGTGCAGATCGGCAAGCTGGACTACCTGGGCGTGCCGCGCTGATTGACGCACTTGCCGCGATACAAAAACGGGCCAATCGGCCTGTTTTTTCATGCTGCGCGCACCGGCGGATTTAGTGCTGGAGGGCGCTGGCAGGCATGCCGCCAGCACGAACATCGATGCCCGCGGCGCGATCGAGCCGGCCGCTCAGTTCGGTCAGACCCCATGCCACCAGCACGACCAGGGCGCCAATCCACGGCGTCTGCATCAGGCCGAAGTGCTCGACGATGAGACCCCCCGCCCAGGCGGCACCGGCGATGCCGAGGTTGAACGCGGCAATGTTGAGGCCCGATGCCACGTCGATGGCCTGTGGCGTGTGATGCTCGGCCTGCTTCACGACGTAGACCTGCAGGCCGGGCACGTTACCGAAGGCAACGGCACCCCAGGCCAGGACGGTGGCCACCACCAGCCAGCGATGCGGCGCGGTGAACGTCAGTACGAACAGCACGGCGGCCAGCAGCAGGAAGACGATGCGCAACGCGGCAATCGGTCCGTGCCGGTCCGCCAGGCGGCCACCCCAGATATTGCCGATGGCCACCGACACCCCATAAACCAGCATCACCAGGCTGACGGCGCCAGCGCTGAAGCCAGAGACGTCTTGCAGGATCGGCGCCAGGAACGTGAAGGGAATGAACGAGCCGCCGTAGCCGATGGCCGTCTTTGCGTACACCAGCAACAGCCGGGGTTCGGCCAGCACTCGCGCCTGCTGCAACAGCGAAGCCGGTGCCTTGTGCGGGATCGATGACGGCACGAACAGCAGGCTCCCGACGAAGGCGATCACGCCCAGCGCGGAGACGGCCAGGAACGTTTCACGCCAGCCGAAATGCTGGCCGATGAAAGTACCCAGCGGCACGCCGGTGACCAGTGCGACGGTCAGGCCGGTGAACATGATCGCGATGGCGCTGGCGGCCTTGTCCCTGGGCACCAGGCTCGTGGCGATCGTCGATCCGATCGAGAAGAACACACCATGCGCCAGGCCGGTCAGCACGCGGGCAGCCACCAGTGATTCGTAGCTCGGTGCCTGCCAGGCCAGCAGGTTGCCGGCGGTGAACAGTGCCATCAGCGACAGCAGCAATGCCTTGCGTGGCAGGCGTCCGGTCAGGGCGGTCAGTACTGGTGCGCCAATCGCCACGCCCAGTGCGTAGAGACTGACGAGCAGTCCCGCGGACGGCACGCTGATGTGCAGGTCGGCGGCAATGGTGGGAATCAGGCCGACGATCACGAATTCGGTTGTTCCGATGGCAAAGGCGCTGATTGTGAGCGCCAGCAGGGCAATGGGCATGAGATGCTCCGGTATTCAGATTGGAGCGCAGTGTGCCAGTGCATTTGTTGCCGAAAAAGCGCGTGATGAACAGAAGATATTTGATTAAAAATCAAGAGATGGCGGGTGGTCGGCCCTGAAGTCGGGGTCTTAGCGGAAACCCTAGGTTCTTGATACAATCGCCGGTTGCTCACGCCTCGGCTATTGCCTATTTTTTGAGCAGGAACTTCCCACGCATCACAAACGTCGCATACGCATGACTTACGCCGTCAAGGAAATCTTCTATACGCTGCAGGGCGAAGGCGCCAACGCCGGCCGCGCCGCGGTGTTCTGCCGTTTCTCGGGTTGCAACCTGTGGACCGGCCGTGAGGAAGATCGTGCCCGCGCGGTATGCCAGTTCTGCGATACGGATTTCGTGGGCACCGACGGCACGCGCGGCGGCAAATACAAGACGGCCGACGAGCTGGCGGCCGTGGTCGCGTCCGAATGGCCGCAAGGCGCTGGCGGCAAGCCGCTGGTGGTGTGCACGGGCGGTGAGCCGCTGCTGCAGCTCGATGGGCCGCTGATCGACGCGCTGCATGCGCAAGGCTTCGAGATCGCCATCGAGACCAATGGCACGATCGCGGTGCCCGACGGTATCGACTGGGTTTGCGTGAGCCCGAAGATGGGCTCGGAGCTCGTGGTGAAGAAGGGCGACGAACTCAAGGTTGTGATTCCGCAGGAAGGCCAGGACTTTGCGGCATACGAGCAACTGGATTTCCAATATTTCCTGGTGCAGGCAATGGACGGCCCGCTGGCGCGGCAGAATACGGCCGCGGCGGTTGATTTCTGCCAGCGGCATCCGCGCTGGCGCCTGTCGCTGCAGACCCACAAGCTGCTGGGCATTCGCTGACACATGAGCAAACAAGTTTCCATCACGCGCCGGCTGGAATTCGACGCCGGCCACCGCATCCCCAGCCACGGCGGCCAGTGCCGCAACATCCACGGCCATCGTTATCGCCTGGATTTGACGCTGTCCGGCGAAGTCCTGCGTCAGGAAGGCGCCTCCGACGACGGCATGATCCTTGACTTCGGCGACATCAAATCGCTGGCCAACGAGCATCTGGTGTCGAAGTGGGACCATGCGTTCCTGATCTACCGTGGCGATACCGCGCTGCTGAACTTCCTGCAGTCGATGGATAACCACAAGACCGTGGTCATCGATAGCATCCCGACCGTCGAAAATCTGGCGCAGGAAGCGTTCGACATCCTTGCGCCCGTGTTCAAGGACTGCTTCGGCCATCACCTTCAGCTGACGAAGCTCGTGTTGTTCGAAACGCCGAACTGCTGGGCCGAAGTCAGCGCGCCGCTGTCGCTGCCGGCGCAGGACTGATCCACCCATGTCCGGCACGCCGATGTTCGACGACGATGCCGCGCGCGACCGCTTCTACATGACGGCCGCGCTGGAAGAAGCGCGCCTGGCCGAAGCGGCCGGCGAGGTGCCCGTCGGCGCGGTGGTGGTCTGGAACGACCAGATCATCGCGCGCGGCCATAACCTGCCGATCCGCTCCGTCGATCCGTCCGCGCATGCGGAAATGCAGGCGTTACGCGCGGCCGCGAAGATACTGGGCAACTACCGCATGCCCGAGTGCGAGCTATACGTGACGCTGGAGCCGTGCGCCATGTGCAGCGGCGCCATTCTTCATGCCCGGCTCAAGCACGTGGTGTTTGGCGCCACCGACCCGAAGACCGGCGCCGCCGGCAGCGTGGTCGACCTCTTCGCGCAGGCCACGCTCAATCACCAGACCACACTGACACGTGGCGTGCTGGCCGACGAATGCGGACAGATGCTGCGCGATTTCTTTGGCGCCCGCCGCCGCGCACAGAAGGCTGCGCAGAAGGCCGCAAGGGAAGAGCAGGGCACGCCGCCCTCGCCACCGCCAGCCGATTAGGCGAGAATCAGTGCTTCCGAGTCGACGCATAGATCCATCCGAAGCATGAGCCAGCCCATCGAAGTCCGCCTGATTGCCTCTTCCGGTTACCCGCACGACGTGGCCATTGCCGCGCGCGGCTGCGCCTGGCTCAAGCATCACGGTTACCACGTCGGCAATCCAGACGTCCTGGCGCGCCGCTATCTGCGTTTCGGCGGCACCGATGCGGAACGGCTGGCCGACCTGCATGCCATCGGCACGGGTCCCTCCCGTGAGCTGACCCTCGCGGTGCGCGGTGGCTACGGATTGGCCCGGCTGCTCGACAAGATCGATTTCACGCGCATTGCCGACCAGGCCCGCGCCAGCGGCACGCCGATCGTCGGCCATAGTGATTTCACGGCGTTCCAGCTGGCCTATCTGGCTGCCACTGGCGGTGTGACGTTTGCCGGCCCCATGCTCCTGGCTGACTTTGGCGAGGAACACGTCGATCCGTTCATGTGGGAGCACTTCGAGGCCATCCTGCGCAATCCGGCTTACCGGATCGAGGTGGCGGCGCCGCAGACGGGCGTTTCCGGGGCGGTGGAGGGCGTGCTCTGGGGTGGCAACCTGGCCATGCTCTGCAGCCTGCTCGGCACGCCGTACATGCCCAGGGTGGATGGCGGCATCCTGTTCCTGGAAGACATCAACGAGCCGCCGTACCGCGTGGAACGCATGCTGCTGCAACTGCTGCAGGCGGGCGTGCTGGCGACGCAGCAGGCCATCGTGCTCGGTGATTTCTCGAACTACCGTACCACCGACTACGACAACGGCTACAACATGGACGCCGTATTCGACTATATGCGCGACCTGCTGCGCATTCCGGTGCTGACGGGCCTGCCATTCGGCCACTGCCCGCGCAAGCTGACGCTGCCCGTGGGCGCGCAGGCGCGGCTGGAATCCAGTGGCGACGGCTTCACGCTGGCATTGTCGGGATACCCCACGCTCTAACGGTACACGGCTGACGGAGGCTCCCGCGAGTGGTAAAATCGCGGGTTATTTCCTCATTTTCGCTGCGCCGGGCACGCCAATCAGGTGCGTGCCGCGAAAAACCGGCCGCCAGCAGGTGGTGCCCACAGGGCGCTCCCACATTCCAGACAAGGTTCAGACGTGCTTTCTACCGCAAACATCACCATGCAGTTCGGCCCCAAGCCGTTGTTCGAGAACATCTCGGTCAAGTTCGGCGAGGGCAACCGCTACGGCCTGATCGGCGCGAACGGATGCGGCAAGTCCACCTTCATGAAGATTCTGGGTGCCGATCTGGAACAGTCGGCGGGCACCGTCATGCTGGAGCCGGGCATCCGCCTGGGCAAGCTGCGCCAGGACCAGTTCGCGTATGAAGACAACCGCGTGCTCGACGTGGTGATGATGGGCCACACCGAAATGTGGGCCGCCGCCAGCGAGCGTGACGCCATCTACGCGAACCCCGAGGCCACCGACGAGGATTACATGAAGGCGGCCGACCTCGAAGCCAAGTACGCTGAGTACGACGGCTACACGGCCGAAGCGCGTGCCGGCGAGCTGCTGCTGGGCGTCGGTATCCCGACCGACCAGCACCAGGGTCCGATGAGCGATATCGCGCCGGGCTGGAAGCTGCGTGTGCTGCTGGCGCAGGCGCTGTTCTCGAATCCGGACGTCCTGCTGCTGGACGAGCCGACCAACAACCTGGACATCAACACGATCCGCTGGCTGGAAGACGTGCTCAACGAGCGCAACTCCACCATGATCATCATCTCCCACGACCGCCACTTCCTGAACTCCGTGTGCACGCACATGGCCGACATGGACTACGGCACGCTGAAGGTCTACCCGGGCAACTACGACGACTACATGCAGGCGTCGATGCAGGCGCGCGAGCGCCAGATGGCCGCCAACGCGCGCGCCAAGGAACGCATCACCGAACTGCAGGACTTCGTGCGCCGCTTCTCGGCCAACAAGTCGAAGGCCCGCCAGGCCACGTCGCGCGCCAAGCAGATCGACAAGATCAAGGTCGAGGACATCAAGCCGTCCTCGCGCCAGAACCCGTTCGTGCGTTTCGAGTTCGAAAAGAAGCTGCACAACCTGGCCGTGGAAGCCGACAGCGTCACCAAGACGTACGACCGCAAGATCATCAACAACCTGTCGATGGCGGTGCAGGCCGGCGAGCGCGTGGCGATCATCGGCGAGAACGGCGCGGGCAAGACCACGCTGCTGCGCAGCCTGCTGAACAACGTGGTGGAAACCGGCGTGCAGCGCGGCGTGGAAGTGGACCGTGGCACGATCAAGTGGGCGGAAAACGCCAACGTTGGCTACATGCCGCAGGACACGTACGAGGAATTCCCGAAGGACGTGAACGTGATGGACTGGATGAGCCAGTGGACGCAGGCCGGCGACGACGACCAGTCGCTGCGCGGCACGCTGGGCCGTCTGCTGTTCTCGGCCGACGACATCAAGAAGAACGTCAAGGTGCTGTCCGGCGGTGAGAAGGGCCGCATGATCTGGGGCAAGCTGATGCTGGGCCGCCATAACGTGCTGGCAATGGACGAGCCGACCAACCACATGGACATGGAGTCGATCGAATCGCTGCAGATCGCACTGGACAAGTTCCCCGGCACGCTGATCTTCGTCTCGCACGACCGTGAACTGATCAACGGCCTGGCGACGCGCGTGATCGAAGTGCGCACCGACGGCACGATCACCGACTATCTGGGTACGTACGACGAGTACCTGGCTTCGCAAGGCATCGAAGCCTGATCGGTTGTGGTTTATCCCCTTTCCCGCGCTAGCGGGAGAGGGGAGTATCTCCCGCATCCCGCGTCCCGCCCCCCGTCTTCCCTTCACACCCGCCTCACCGTCCCTTCACTGATCGCCGCGATACTGGCCGCTCCATGCCACCGGAGCCCGACCATGAGACGCCTTCGCCCGATCGACATCCAGGCATTTCTTCGCCGCGTCCGCCAGTTACTGGATGTGCCCGAACCGCAGCGCGATGGCGGATAATACGCAGCGCCAACTCAGCCGTGCCGCGTCCATGAAACAACCGTCCATTCTGGTGGTGGAAGACGAGTCCGCCATTGCCGACACTATCCTCTATGCCCTGCGTACCGACGGCATGCAGGCCGAGCATTGCGTGCTCGGGGGCGACGCCCTGTCGCGGCTGCGTACGCAACGGCCCGATCTGGTGGTGCTCGACGTGGGTCTGCCAGACATCAACGGCTTCGAGGTTTGCCGTACCCTGCGCACGTTTTCAGACGTTCCGGTGATATTCCTGACCGCGCGCCACGAGGAAATCGACCGCATCGTTGGGCTGGAAATCGGTGCCGACGACTACGTGGTCAAACCGTTTTCGCCAAGGGAACTGGCAGCGCGGGTGAGGGTGATTTTGCGGCGCGCCCGCGCGGGTGCGACGACGTCCGCTGAGTCCGTGGCGGTGCCAGCCACGCCCGCGACCGGCTTCCATCACGATGCCGATGGCGCGCGGCTGTCCTATCAGGGCAAATGGCTGGAACTGACCCGTTACGAATATCGGTTGCTGGCGCTGCTGGTGCAGCATCCGGGGCGCATTTACGCCAGGGCGCAACTGATGGATCTGGTCTGGCACGATGCGCTCGATACCGTCGACCGCACGGTCGACACGCATATCAAGACCCTGCGCGCGAAGCTGCGCGAGGTGGACCCAGTGGGCGACCCGATCCGCACGCATCGCGGCATGGGTTATTCGCTCGAAGCCTGAGCGATCTGACGCCCGCCATCCATGCACATCGGTCTGCGCATCTTCTTTGGGTTTTTCCTGGTGGTCGGGCTGGCCGCCTTCCTGACGCTGCGCGTGTTTGTCCAGGAGGTCAAGCCGGGCGTGCGCCAGGCGATGGAGGATACGCTGGTGGACACCGCCAACGTTCTGGCCGTGCTGGCCGCCGACGATTTCAAGAGTGGCCATCTAGCGGACGGTAACTTCGCCCGGCGGCTCGCGCGTCTGCAGGACAGCCCCGTCGACGCCAGCGTCTGGGGCATGCACAAGGGCGCGATCGGGTACCGCATCTACATCACCGACGACCGTGGCATCGTGCGCTTCGACTCCACCGGCGAGGCGCTGGGGGCCGATTATTCGCGCTGGAACGACGTCTACCGGACGTTGCAGGGCAAATATGGCGCGCGTAGTACGCGTTCGGACCCCAATGATGAAAACAGCACGGTGATGTATGTGGCGGCGCCTATCCGCGATGGCGACCGCATCGTCGGCGTGCTGACCGTGGCCAAGCCCAATCAGACGGTCGCGCCGTTCATCGCGCGCAGCCAGGGCAAGATCCTGACCTACGGCCTGCTGCTGATTGGCGGCGCGGCAGTGATTGGCGTGGTCTGCACCTTGTGGCTCGTTTTCGGCCTGCGCAAGTTGCAGCGCTATGCGCGATCGGTGGCGGCTGGCGAGCGCGCGGAGATGCCGCTGCGTGGCGCCAGCGAGCTGGCCGAACTGGGTCGCGCGGTGGAGACCATGCGGCTGCGGCTGGAAGACAAGCAGTACGTGGAGCACTACATCCACACGCTCACGCACGAGATGAAAAGCCCGCTCGCGGCTATCGGCGGCGCGGCGGAACTGTTGCAGGAAGACATGCCCGCGGCGGATCGCCAGCGCTTTGTCGGCAATATCCGTGGCCAGGCGCAACGGCTTGACGAGTTGATTCGCAAGCTGCTGACACTGGCCGAGGTCGAGCAGCGCCAGCAACTGGAAAAGCGCGAGCCGGTGCGGATTGCCGACGAGATCGGCAATCTGGTCGCGGACCTGGAGCCGCGTGCTCGTCAGCGCGGGGTGACGCTGCACTGGCAGCCGCCATCGGCGGCATCGTGCGTGGTGAAGGGCGACGTGTTCCTGTTGCGGCAGGCGATTGTCAACCTGCTGGAGAACGCGCTGGATTTCGCGCCGTCCGGCACGGTGATCGACGTGGGCCTGGCGCGGTCGGGCGACAGGATCGCCGTGACCGTCGAGGATCACGGGCCAGGTATTCCCGATTTTGCGAGCGCGCGGGTGTTCGAGCGTTTCTACTCGCTGCCACGACCCGGCGGCGATCGCAGCACCGGGCTGGGGCTTTGCCTTGTCAGGGAGGTCGCGCTGTTGCACCACGGAGCGGCCAGCGTTGGCAATCGGGCGGGCGGTGGCGCCCGTGCCGAACTCGTGCTGCCGGCTGCCTGACGGCCGCCTCACTGACGGTCGCCTCACGATCGCTTCACCGTCACTTCATGCCGGCCACGCGCGCCGCACACAGTCGGACCCGAGTCTTGCCGCATCTCCACTCGCAAGACTGTCATGAACAAGGCCCTGTTTTACCGAATCGTCATCATTGCCGGCGTGATCCTGATGCTGTGGATCGCCCTGCAGATGGTGCTTGGTATCGTCCGTGAGCGCAGCCAGTACCGCGACGGCGCCGAACGCAGCATCTGGCAAAGCTATGCCGGCCCGCAGACGCTGAGCGGCCCGATCATTGTCGTGCCGTACAAGGAAGTGCTCGCCGTGGCGGACGCCGTACCGCCGCGGAACCGCGAGGAAAGCCGGCGCTTGCTGGCGTTTCCGAAGACGCTGCAGGTCCAGGCGCAATTGACGCCCGGCGAACGCTACCGGGGCATTCACAAGGCAATCGTTTATGAAACGGCCACCCAGTGGTCTGGCACGATCGCGCTGCCGGACCTGAAGTCCGCCGATGACATGCCCAAGTCTCCCGGCCACGTCCGCTTTGAGATGGGGCAGCCCTATGTGGTGCTTGGCGTGGGCGACATGCGCGGCCTGATCTCGCAGCCCGTGCTGCAACTGGGCGGCAAATCCATTCCGCTGGAGCAGGGCACCCGGCTCGAAAGCCTGCCGCAGGGTTTGCATGCGCGGATCGACGCAAGCGGCGCGGCGGGCAAGCCGCTGGATGCGCGCGTCGTTCCGTTCAGCCTGACGCTGTCGGTGCTGGGCGCGAGGTCGATGGCGCTGGCGCCCGTGGCGGACCACAACCAGTTCACGATGCGCTCGCCGTGGCCGCATCCGAGTTTCGACGGTGACTTCCTGCCGCGCCAACGTACCGTGAAAAACGATGGCTTTGTCGCGGAGTGGTCCGTTACCGCGTTCAATACCCGTGTGCGCGACCAGCTGGCCGGCAATCCCGGGCCGGGCAATCTGCTGACAATGCAGGCGGCGTCCGTCACGCTGATGGAGCCCGTCAACATCTATGTCAAAGCCGAGCGCGCCGTGAAATACGGGCTGCTGTTCGTGCTGCTGACGTTCGCCGGTCTCTATATGTTCGAACTCGTCAAGACGCTGCGCATCCATCCGGTGCAGTACCTGCTGGCGGGGCTGGCACTGGCGCTGTTCTTCCTGCTGCTGGTGAGCCTTTCGGAACATGCGCCATTCCTGGTCGCGTACCTGACGGCCAGCGCTGGTTGCATCGGACTGCTGGGCTTCTACCTGACATTCGTGCTGCGCAGCTGGCAACGGGGCGCGGGCTTTGCGGCACTGCTGACGGCGCTGTACGGCGCGCTCTACGGCCTGCTGGTGTCCGAGGACAACGCGCTGGTGCTGGGATCGCTGCTGCTGTTCGTTATGCTGGCCTGCATCATGGCCATCACGCGCAAGGTGGATTGGTACACGGTGGGGAATGCTGTGGGAAATGCGGCGCAGTCGAATGAGGAGTCGGCTGTCTAGCGGTGCGGTCGGCGGGTTTTCTTCCCTGTCCCGTGGCCGGGACAGGGGCAAGACTGGGCTTCCAGGCGTCTACCGGGCCGGTGCCACGCCCATTTCCGCCAGCAGGTCGTCGAGCTGGTCGATGATCGCGTGGGCGGTGATTTCGCCCTTGGCTTTCTGCAGCGCGGCGCCAAGCGTGTCGCGCAGCGCGGCCAGTTCCACCACTGTGGCGGCCTTTTCCACCTTGACCTGCAGCACGTAGCCGCGCAGCCCCAGGTGGTTGCCGATTACGTCGGTATAGAAGTGATAGAGCCGCTGGTAGCCGTCCGCGCCGGCAGAGGCCGGTGCGGTGCCCGAAGCGGCCGGCGCCAGGGCGGGCGCGATCGTGGTATCGGCCAGGACGTCCCGGTCATCGACCCGATCATCGATACCTTTGCCGCCCGCCGAGTTGAAGCCCGAATACGCGGCAAACAGGTTGGTGTCGGTTGGCTTGGCCGGCTTGGCCGTCGCGGCCGGCCGGGCGGCGGCGGGTGCCGATACCGGCTTGGCGGGGTCGGCCTGCGGCTCGATCATGCCAAGCGCCAGCAGCGTATCGAATGCCTCCTCGGCCACGCCCAGACCCGCCACTTGCGCCAGCAATGCCGATTTGGTCCGTTCCCCATTCACGATCAGCAATAGCGCGCGCACCTTTTGGTCCAGCTTGCGCGCGCGCGTGCGGATTTCCTCCTGACCAGCCTCCGTCTTGTGATAGATCGGATCGACCATGTCTCGCTCCTTTGTTATGGATCGGCCGCCCGCGGCGAGGCCCTCGGGTCAGTTGTTGCGCGGCCGATTATCGCCATCTTGTTGTCCGGACCGGCGCGCGGCGAAAGAAAAGCGAATCCGCAAACCGGCCTACAATGTGGTGCACCATAAAAGTAACAAAGAATTGCACTCCGCCGATCCACCTGATGAGGGCTGTGGCCATGCAACAACGAGACAAACTATTTATCAATGGCAAGTGGGTGACGCCCCACGGTACGGGCAGTATCGAAGTCATCCATTCCGCCACCGAAGCGGTGATGGGTACGATTCCCGAGGGACATGCCCGCGACGCCGAGGACGCCATCTCCGCCGCACGGGCGGCATTTGATGGCTGGGCCGCGACGCCGGCCGCCGAGCGCGCCGTCTATATCCGCAAGATCGCAGAAGGACTGAAAGACCGCACCGAAGAACTGGCGCAACTGATTGCCGGCGAAGTCGGCATGCCGATCAAGCTCGCGCGCGCCATCCAGGTGGGCGGGCCGGTGTACAACTGGGGCCAGGCTGCCGCGCTGCTGGAAGCCTTCAAGTTCGAGGAGCAGGTCGGCAATTCGCTGGTCGTGCGCGAGCCGGTGGGCGTGGTGGCGGCGATCACGCCGTGGAACTATCCGCTGAACCAGATCACGCTGAAGGTCGCCCCCGCGCTGGCGGCGGGCTGCACCGTGGTGCTCAAGCCGTCGGAAGTGGCGCCGCTCAACGCCTTTGTGCTGGCGGAAGTGATCGAGGCTGCCGGGTTGCCTCCCGGCGTGTTCAATCTGGTGACCGGCTATGGCCCGGTAGTGGGCGAGGTGCTGGCCAGCCATCCGGAAGTCGACATGGTGTCGTTTACGGGATCGACCCGTGCCGGTAAGCGTGTGTCGGAGCTGGCCGCGCAGTCGGTCAAGCGGGTGGCGCTGGAACTTGGTGGAAAGTCGGCCTCGGTGATCCTGGACGACGCCGACCTGCCGGTGGCGGTCAAGGGCACGATCAGCGCCTGCTTCCTGAATTCGGGCCAGACCTGCTCGGCGCACACCCGCATGCTGGTGCCGCGCAGCCGCTACGACGAGGTCAAGGCCATTGCGGCCAAGGTCGTGGAAGGCTTTGCCGTGGGCGATCCGCTGGCCGACACCACGCGCCTGGGACCGCTGATTTCCGCCGTGCAGAAGGAGCGCGTGACCGGTTATATCCGTCGCGGTCTGGAGGAGGGCGCCGAACTGGTGGCCGGTGGCCCCGATACCCCGGCCGGTTTCGACCGGGGCTTCTTTGTGAAACCGACGGTGCTCGGTAACGTCGATCCCAAGGCGACCGTCGCGCAGGAGGAAATCTTCGGCCCGGTGCTGTCCGTGATCTGCTACGACACCGAGGACGACGCGATCCGTATTGCCAACGACAGCGTCTACGGGCTGGGCGGCGGCGTGTGGTCGGGGGATGAAGCGCGCGCGATCCGCGTGGCGCGCCGCATCCGCACCGGCCAGGTCGATATCAACGGTGGCCCGTTCAACATGAATGCGCCGTTCGGCGGCTTCAAGCAGTCTGGCAACGGCCGGGAAGGCGGCAAATTCGGGCTGGAGGAGTTCCTCGAATACAAGTCACTGCAGTTGAAGAAGCCCGCCTGACCGGGCTTACAGTCTGAGTCGCAGCAATGCCCGGCTAGCCCGGGCATTCTTGTCTGCGCGGAAATCTGCCATGCTTGCGTTTTTCCACGGGGGGAACGTTCCGATGCGCTGGTTCAAACGGCTGGGCTGGATGGTGTTTGCCGTGATGGTCATTGGCCTGACGGGCGCCATCGGCGGCTATATCTGGTATCGCCAGGCATCGCAGCCCGATACGGCCGGCACGCTGCAGCTGCCGGGCATGCGTGATCGCGTGGTGGTGGTGCGTGACCGGAATGCCGTGCCGCACATCCAGGCGGCCAATGCACTGGACGCCTACTATGCGCTTGGCTACGTCCATGCGCAGGACAGGCTCTGGCAGATGCAGATGAACAAGCGCATCGTTGCCGGGCGGCTGGCCGAGATACTCGGCCCGAGCGCGCTCGAAACGGATCGCTTCCTGCGCACGCTCGGTGTGCGCCGCAATGCCGAAGCGATATTCGCCCGGACTTCGCCCGAAATCCGGGCCGTGCTCCAGGCCTATGCGGATGGCGTGAATGCGTTCATCGATACACGCAAGGTGGCGCTGCCTCCCGAATTCCTGATTCTCGGCACCCGGCCCGAGCACTGGGACCCGGTCGATACGCTGGGATGGCAGACCATGATGGCCTGGGACCTCGGCGGCAACTGGACGCAGGAAGTGCTGCGGATGGGGCTGGCCCAGCAGCTGCCGACCGCCCGCATTGCCGAAATCCTGGCGCCGTATCCGGGTGATAAGCCGCTGCGCACGATGGACTATGCGAGCTTCTATCGCCAGCTCGCACCGGTGGCCACGGCCCTGGCACAGGTGGTGGAGCACGCGCCATCGGGCTATGTGGAAGGGATGGGTTCGAACAACTGGGTGGTGTCGGGCGCCCATACGCGCAGCGGCAAGCCGCTGCTGGCCAACGATCCGCACCTTGGGCTGCAGGCGCCCGCGCTGTGGTATTTCGCCCATCTGCAGGCGCCGGGTCTGGATCTGACGGGCGCCACGCTGCCCGGTGCGCCGCTGGTGGTGCTGGGTCATAACAAGCGGATCGCCTGGGGTTTCACCAATACCGCCCCCGATGTGCAGGATCTCTATATCGAGCGGATCGACCCGGCGCATCCCACGCGCTACCAGACGCCCGATGGCTGGGCCGAATTCGAGACGCGCACGGAGGTGATTGCGGTCAAAGGCGAGCCCGACGTCACGATCAATGTCCGGTCCACGCGGCATGGCCCGGTGATGTCCGATGTGGCCGATCCGATCAGTGCGGCGGCCAAGCCACTGGGCGCCCAGTACGTGGTGGCTTTTCAGTGGACGGCGCTGCGCCCGGATGACAGGACGTTCCAGGCCAGCCTGAAGATCGGCACGGCTACGGACTGGAAGAGTTTTGTGGCGGCACTGCGCGATTTCCACTCGCCGCAGCAGAACATGGTCTATGCCGACGTCGACGGCAATATCGGATACATCGCGCCGGGCCTGGTGCCGGTGCGTCGCGCCGATAACGACCTGATGGGACTGGCGCCGGCGCCGGGCTGGGATGCGCGCTACGACTGGCAGGGGTTTATTCCGTTCGAGCAGCTGCCGCAGCGGTTCAACCCGGCGTCGGGCATGATCGTGACCGCCAACCAGAAGATCGTCGACGATAATTATCCGTTCTTCATCACCAGCGAATGGGCCGCGCCGTATCGTGCCCAGCGCATCCAGACGCTGCTGGAGTCCGAGCCGCATCACACGCTGGACACGTTTGGCGTCATCCAGAAAGACGTGGTGTCGCTGGCCGTGCGCGATGCGCTGCCCTTGCTGCTGGCCGCGCCGGTAGCCAGCGATGCGGCACGCCCGGAGCGCGAACGCCGTCTGTTCGATGCGCTGCGCAAATGGGACGGCACGATGGCGGCCGATCGCGCCGAGCCGCTGGTGGTAACCGCATGGCTGCGCGAACTGTCGCGGCTGCTGTTCGAGGACAAGGTTGGTGATCCGCTGTTCGGCAAACTCTGGGAGCAGCGGAACGTCCAGATGCCGATGCTCAATGTCATGCGCGATCCGAAGGGGCTAGGAGCGTTCTGGTGCGATAACTCCCGCACTACCGCGCGCGAGACCTGTGCCGCGACGATCGGGCTGGCGTGGCAGCGCGCCATTGCCGACCTCGATGCGCGCTACGGTAACGACGCCGATAAATGGCGATGGGGCAAGGCCCACACGGCCCGCTCGGAGCACAAGCCGTTCGGCAAGGTGCCGTATCTGTCCAGCCTGTTCAATGTGCGCGTGCGCACGGGTGGGGACACCTATACGGTCGACGTCGGGCGCCACAGCCTGCGCGATGAGAAGGCGCCGTTCGAAAGCACCCATGCCGCCAGCCTGCGTGCAATCTATGACCTGGCTGACTTGTCCGATTCCCGCTTCATGTCGTCGACCGGGCAGTCCGGCAATGCGCTGTCGCCGCACTATCGGGACTGGACCGACAAATGGGCGGCGGTGCAGTTCATTACGATTGGGTCGCATCGCCGCAATCCTGGTGGCGATAGCTTCGACACGCTCGTGCTGCAGCCCGCCAAAGACAAAAAATGATGCAGTGCGGTATCTTATGGGGCCCTGAGCTGTACCCAGCGAAATTCTCTTGCAGGAGTACCAATCGATGAGCGAACCCCGGCGCCAGTTACGGACCGACGTGATCCAGCACGTCGCTTTCGAGCATGCGGGCGTGATAGCCGATGTGGCCCGCGACCGTGGCCATGACATCCGCATCTACCAGGCAGGCGTGGATGATTTGACGCTCGTGCAGACCGATCCGGCCGACCTGCTGGTGGTGCTGGGCGGTCCGATTGGTGTCTACGAAACCGAAGCCTATCCGTGGCTCGAAGCCGAAATCAACGTGATCCGGCAACGCCTTGAGGCGGAATTGCCGACGCTCGGCGCATGCCTGGGCGCGCAGTTGATCGCGGCCGCATCGGGTGCCCGTGTCTACCCCGGCACGCGCGAGATTGGCTGGGCGCCGATCCAGCCGACGGAAGCCGGCCGTCGTTCGCCTCTGGCGCAACTGGCCAACGCGGACTGGGAGGTCTTGCACTGGCATGGCGATACGTTCGACCTGCCGGAGGGTGCTGAATTGCTGGCCTCCACATCGGCAACGCCGAATCAGGCCTTTGCAATTGGCAAGCATGTGCTGGCGCTGCAGTTTCATCCCGAGGTCAAGGCCAGCGATATCGAAACCTGGCTGATCGGGCATACCGTGGAACTGGCCAAGGCCGGCATCGACCCGCGCGTCATCCGGCGCCGCACGGCCGAGATCGGCGCTACCGTGGCCAGCGCCGGCGAGTTGATGTTTGCGCGATGGATGGAGGAAGCAGGGCTGTGAGCACAGGCACGGACATCGACATCCGGATCGACACACTGCTGGCAGGCAGGATTCAGCCGTTCGGGCCAAAAGGCGTGCCAAGCGGCATCGACAAACGCGCGGTGGAAGGTGTGGTGCGCGTGACGATGGTTGGCCTGGCGATCGATGAGCAGGGCGACCCGAAACACCACGGTGGACCGGAAAAGGCGCTGCACCACTATCCGCTGGATCACTACGCGGGCTGGCGCGGCGAGCTGATGGAGCAGGGCGGACATCCCGATCTGCTGGACCGCGCCGGCGCTTTTGGCGAAAACCTGAGTACCACGGGTTTGACGGAAGCGGACGTCTGTATTGGCGATCGATATCGGCTGGGCACGGCACTGGTCGAGGTGTCACAGGCGCGCCAGCCGTGCTGGAAACTGAATCACCGCTTCGGGTTTGCCGGTATGTCGCGCGCGGTGCAGGGCAGCGGACGCACCGGCTGGTACTACCGCGTGATCGAGGAAGGCGAAGTGGCGGCGGGCGACCGGCTGCGCCTGGTGGCGCGCCCCTATCCGCAATGGAGCCTGCAGCGGTTGCTGCATGTGCTCTACGTGGATCGTCTCAATTTCGAAGCACTGGCCGAGATGGCCGGGCTGCCGTGCCTGGCCGAAAGCTGGCGCAAGCTGGCTCGCCAGCGCGTGGCCAACAGCGCGGTCGAGGATATGGAGAAGCGGCTGGCCGGCGGTTGAGGCTGGCCCGCCCATTCACTCCTGCCGGAACCGCCAGGCCGTGCCTTCGCGCGTGATCCGTTCCCAGATCACCTGTTTTTCTTCTTCGCTGTAAAACACCCAGTTGCTGACCTCGAATGCGGTGCGACCGCAGCCCTGGCATACCTCGTCGAACAGCGTCGAGCAGATGCCGATGCAGGGGCTGTCCGGCCGGTCGCTCAGACGAGACTCTGCCTCGTCCTGGGCGGACGCGGCTTGCGGGATGAGCGATTCGGGAGCGTGGTCAGACATGAAACGGGGGCTTCGGTAACTGGCCGCACATTATAAACGGCTGGCCTGGTCGTTTCCGGCACATGGGATTTACCCCTGACGTCATTGTGGTGCGCTTGACGGACGCCTACGCTGTACGGGTTGTGATCCGACTCTTGGTCGTCGATCGGCGCTCCGTCGATCAACGACCGCTTTCATGGAGACACCCGCTATGTCCGCCCAATCGCTTGATCCCCGCAATGCGGCCATGCTTGAGTCGGTGCTGATCGGCTCGCCGGTCGCCCGTGCGCTTGGCATTCGATTCGATGTGGTCAAGGTCGATCACGTGGAATTGCTGCTGCCATTCAGCATGCAGAACATCACCGTTGGCGACATGGTGCACGGTGGCGTGATCGCCACGCTGATCGATGTGGCGGGTGCGGCGGCGGCGTTTACAGCAGTGAACCTGGAGGTCGTGAAGGGCGGGGCGACGGGTTCGCTGTCGATTCAGTATCTGGCGCCCGCGCAATCCGCCAACCTGCGAGCCGTTGCCGACGTGGTGCGCCGTGGCAAGCGCCAGGTTGTGACCGAGGTGTCGGTCTTTGCGGAGAAAGACGCGGAGGCCGTGCTCGCCGCCAAGGCGTTGATGAGCACGGCCCTGCTCTAGGACGTTGCCGGTATCAATACTTCCAGAAGATCTGCTGCAGCGCCTTCGGGTCGTTGGTCTTGGTCAGCGCCAGCGCCATCAGGATGCGAGCCTTCTGCGGCAGTTGGTCGTCCGTCACGATCCAGTTGTACTTGTCGTCCGGCTGCTCGGCATTACGCACGACGATGCCGCTGCCGGTGCGCGAGGCACGCACGATCTGCACACCCTTGGCCTGCGCGGCCTTGAGCGGTTCGACCATGTAGTCGCCCACGCTGCCGTTGCCGGTGGCCGCGTAGACGATGGCCTTGGCGCCATTCTTCACGGCGGCTTCGACGCTGGCCGGGTTCACGTTGCCGTAGGCGTAGACCACGGCCACTTCGGGCAGCTTGTCGATCTTGTCGATGTCGAACTCGGTCTGCAACGTGTGCGGGCGAGCCAGCGTGCGGAAGAACAGCGTGCGGCCTTCCACCACGTAACCCAGCGGGCCGAACGGCGAGCGGAACGTCTCGGTCTTGAACGTGTTGGTCTTGGTCACGTCGCGGCCGGACTGGATTTCATCGTTGAGCACCACCAGCGTGCCCTTGCCCTTCGATACCGGATTGGACGCCACCAGCACGGCGTCGTAGAGATTCAGCGCGCCGTCGGCGCCCAGCGCGGTGCCCGGACGCATGGAGCCGACCACCACGACGGGCTTGTCGCTCTTGAGCGTCAGGTTCAGGAAGTATGCGGTTTCCTCGATGGTGTCGGTGCCGTGCGTGATGACGATGCCGTCCACGTCGGGCTGCTTGAGCAGTTCCGACACGCGCTTGCCCAGCTTGAGCAGGCGTTCGTTATTGAAGCTCTCCGAGCCGATCTGGAAAATCTGCTCGCCCTTGACGTTGGCGACCTTCGAGATTTCAGGGACGGAGGCGATGATCTTGTCGACCGGCACCACGGCGGACTGGTAGGCCGCGGTGTTGGTAGCGGATGCACCGGCGCCGGCAATGGTGCCGCCCGTGCCGATGATGACGATGTTGGCCTTGCGTGCTTCAGCCGTGGTGCCGGCCGGTGCAGTGGAGCTGGCGGACGGTGCGAGCTGCGCGTGTGCGACGCCGGTCAGCAGGGTAGCGGACAACAGCAGGGCGGACAGCGGGGTGAGCTTGGCAAAACGTTGCATGATTTCTCCTCTTGTTGGCGTCTGGCGAGTGTCTTTTGGAAACACGCGTGCGCCGCTTGTGTTTGGTTCACGGAGCCGTCGGGTGATGCGCGACGGAGCGTGCACTATAACCATGCAACGGCGTTGCGTCGACAACCTCCACAAAACTCTCACAACCCTGAAACGTATGCCAGATAAGACAAAGCGGCATTCTCCGCCAAGGAAGAATGCCGCTCGGTAACGACAAACTGAAGGATGTGCGATGCGTCAGAAGCTGTCGCCCGGTACCCGCACCCAGCCTTCCATCAGCACACGCGCGCTGCGGCTCATGATCGCTTTTTGCACGGTCCATTGACCGTCCACCTGCGCTGCCTGCGCGCCAACGCGCAGCGTGCCGGACGGATGCCCGAAGCGCACCGCCTCGCGCTCGCCGCCGCCAGCGGCAAGGTTGACCAGCGTGCCCGGCACTGCCGCAGCGGTGCCGATCGCCACGGCCGCCGTGCCCATCATCGCGTGGTGCAGCTTGCCCATCGACAGCGCGCGCACCAGCAGATCGACACCACCCGCGTCGACGGTCTTGCCGCTCGACGCCGTATAGGTCGACGGCTTGGCCACGAACGCCACCTTGGGGGTGTGCTGGCGCGTCTTTGCCTCGTCGATGTCCTTGATCAGACCCATGCGCTTGGCGCCGTAGGCCCGGATCGTCTCGAACATCGCCAGTGCCTTCGCGTCGCCGTTGATCGCGTCCTGCAGCTCGGTGCCGGTATAACCAATGGCTTCGGCGTTGACGAAGATCGTTGGAATGCCCGCATTGATCATCGTCGCCTTGAGCGTGCCGATGCCCGGCACTTCGAGGTCGTCGACGAGGTTGCCAGTCGGAAACATCGCGCCGCCGCCGTCGTCGCCTTCCTCGGCGGCAGGGTCCATGAATTCGAGCTGGACTTCGGCCGCCGGAAACGTCACGCCATCAAGCTCGAAGTCGCCGGTTTCCTGCACCGCGCCATTGGTGACCGGCACGTGCGAAATGATCGTCTTGCCGATATTGGCTTGCCAGATCTTCACGGTCACGGTGCCGTTTTCAGGAATCCGCGATGCATCGATAAAGCCGTTGCTGATCGCGAACGGGCCGACGGCCGCCGACAGGTTGCCGCAGTTGCCACTCCAGTCGACGAACGGCTGGTCGATCGACACCTGACCGAACAGGTAATCGACGTCGTGGTCCGGACGCGAACTCTTCGAGATGATCACCGTCTTGCTGGTGCTCGACGTGGCCGCGCCCATGCCGTCGATCTGCTTGCCGTAGGGATCGGGGCTGCCGATCACGCGCATCAGCAGGCGGTCGCGCGCCTGGCCGGGAACCTGCGCCGAAGCGGGCAGGTCCTGCAGGCGGAAGAACACACCCTTGCTGGTGCCGCCACGCATATACGTGGCCGGAATCTTGATTTGGGGTAAGTGAGCCATTCTGGTTTCCTAATCAGGCTGCCGCGCGCGACGATTCCAGGAAATCCTGGGCAAAGCGCTGCAGCACGCCGCCGGCTTCGTAGATCGATACTTCCTCATCGCTGTCCAGACGGCACAGCACGGGAACTTCGACCTTCTCGCCGTTCTTGCGATGAATGACCAGCGTCAGTTCCGCGCGCGGGCGGCGTTCGCCGACCACGTCGAACGTCTCGGCGCCATCGATGCCCAGCGTCAGGCGGTTGGTGCCGGGGAGGAATTCCACCGGCAGCACGCCCATGCCGATCAGGTTGGTGCGGTGGATGCGCTCGAAGCCTTCGGCCACGATGGCTTCCACGCCGGCCAGGCGCACGCCCTTGGCGGCCCAGTCGCGCGACGAACCCTGGCCGTAATCGGCACCGGCCACCACGATCAGCGGCTGCTTGCGGCCCATGTAGGTCTCGATGGCTTCCCACATGCGCACGACCTTGCCTTCTGGTTCGATGCGCGCCAACGATCCCTTCTTGACCGAGCCATCGACCACGGCCATTTCGTTCATCAGCGTCGGATTGGCGAACGTGGCGCGCTGGGCGGTCAGGTGATCGCCGCGGTGCGTGGCGTACGAGTTGAAGTCTTCTTCCGGCAGGCCCATCTTCGCCAGGTACTCGCCAGCCGCGCTGTTCGGCAGGATGGCGTTCGACGGCGACAGGTGGTCCGTGGTGATGTTGTCACCCAGCACCGCCAGCGCCCGCATGCCGCGCAGCGTGCGCTCGCCGGCCAGCGCGCCTTCCCAATACGGCGGACGGCGGATGTACGTGCTCTGCGGACGCCAGTCGTACAGCGGGTCGATCGACGTATCGTTCTCGGCGTGCAGCGCGAACATCGGCTCGTAGACCTTGCGGAACTGCTCGGGCTTCACGCTCTGCTTCACGATTGCGTCGATCTCGTCGTCGCTCGGCCAGATGTCTTTCAGGTACACGGGCTTGCCGCTGGCGTCCGTACCCAGCGCGTCCTGCTCGATGTCGAAGCGGATCGTGCCGGCGATGGCGTAGGCCACCACCAGCGGCGGCGAAGCCAGGAATGCCTGCTTGGCGTACGGGTGGATACGGCCATCAAAGTTGCGGTTGCCGGACAGCACAGCCGTGGCGTACAGGTCGCGGTCGATGATCTCCTGCTGGATCTTCGGATCGAGCGCGCCCGACATGCCGTTGCAGGTCGTGCAGGCAAAAGCCACGATGCCAAAACCGAGCTTTTCCAGATCGGGCAACAGGTTGGCTTCTTCCAGATAGAGTTCAACGGCCTTCGATCCCGGCGCCAGCGACGACTTGACCCACGGCTTGCGCGTCAGGCCGCGTGCGTTGGCGTTGCGGGCCAGCAGCGCGGCGGCAATCACGTTGCGCGGGTTGCTGGTGTTCGTGCAGCTCGTGATGGCGGCGATGATGACGGCGCCATCGGGCATCTGGCCCGGCGTTTCTTCCCACTTGCCGGCGATGCCGCGTGCCGCCAGGTCGGACGTCGGCAGCCGCTTGTGCGGATTCGACGGGCCTGCCATGTTGCGCACCACCGACGACAGATCGAACGACAGCACGCGCTCGTATTCGGCCGTCTTCAGCGCGTCGGCCCACAGGCCGGCGGTCCTGGCATAGGTTTCAACCAGTTGCACCTGGGCTTCGTCGCGGCCGGTCAGGCGCAGGTATTCGGTGGTCTGCTCGTCGATGA
The DNA here is from genome assembly GCF_057798835.1 of Cupriavidus sp. 291-E7. Classification (NCBI taxonomy): domain Bacteria; kingdom Pseudomonadati; phylum Pseudomonadota; class Betaproteobacteria; order Burkholderiales; family Burkholderiaceae; genus Cupriavidus; species Cupriavidus sp. 291-E7. The sequence goes on along the minus strand of NZ_JBYOJV010000014.1, from coordinate 144,011 downwards.
AGAACATGGCCGCCGTGGCACCATACTCGGGCGCCATGTTCGAGATCGTGGCGCGGTCGCCCAGCGTCAGGCTCGAAGCCCCTTCGCCACGGAATTCGAGGTAGGCGCCAACGACCTTTTCCTTGCGCAGGAATTCGGTCAGGGCCAGCACGATGTCGGTGGCTGTGATGCCGGGCTGGCGGCGCCCGGTCAGTTCCACGCCGACGATGTCCGGCAGGCGCATCCATGACGCGCGGCCCAGCATCACGTTCTCGGCCTCCAGGCCGCCCACGCCGATGGCGATCACGCCCAGCGCGTCCACGTGCGGCGTATGGCTGTCGGTGCCGACGCAGGTATCGGGGTAGGCCACGCCGTGGTCGGCATGGATCACGGGCGACATCTTCTCCAGATTGATCTGGTGCATGATGCCGTTGCCCGGCGGGATCACGTCGACGTTGCGGAACGCCTTCTTGGTCCAGTTGATGAAATCGAAACGGTCTTCGTTGCGGCGATCTTCGATGGCGCGGTTCTTGGCGAACGCATCGGGATCAAAGCCGCCGCATTCCACGGCCAGCGAGTGGTCGACGATCAACTGCACCGGCACCACGGGGTTCACCTTGGCCGGATCGCCACCTTGGTCGGCGATGGCATCGCGCAGGCCGGCAAGGTCCACCAGCGCGGTCTGGCCCAGGATGTCATGGCAGACCACGCGGGCCGGGAACCACGGGAAATCGAGGTCACGGCGGCGTTCGATGAGCTGCTTCAGCGAATCGGTCAGCGTGGCGGGGTCGCATCGGCGCACCAGGTTTTCGGCCAGTACGCGCGATGTGTACGGCAGCTTGTCCCAGGCGCCCGGGGAGATGTCATTGACGGCTGCGCGGGCATCGAAATAGTCGAGCTTCGTGCTGGGCAGCGGCTTGCGGTATGCGGTATTCATGGCGGCGTGAGGACTGGCGTGCCTGCTGTCCGCCCGTGAAAGGCTGGGCGAGACAGCGGCACTGTTGCTTTTGCTTGAGGATCAGGCGCGCTTTTCGATCGGCACGAACTTCAGGTTCTCCGGGCCGGTATAGTTGGCCGTCGGACGGATGATCTTGTTGTCGATCCGTTGCTCGATCACGTGCGCCGCCCAGCCCGACGTGCGGGCAATCACGAACAGCGGCGTGAACATCGCGGTGGGCACACCCATCATGTGGTAGCTCACGGCGCTGAACCAGTCGAGGTTCGGGAACATCTTCTTGGCGTCGGCCATCACCGTTTCAAGGCGCTCGGCGATGTTGAACATCTTCAGCGAACCGGCGTCCTTCGACAGCTTGCGGGCCACTTCCTTGATCACCACATTACGCGGATCGGAGATGGTGTACACAGGGTGGCCGAAACCGATCACCACTTCCTTGTTTTCCACGCGCTGACGGATGTCGGCCTCGGCTTCGTCCGGGGTGTCGTAGCGCTTCTGGATCTCGAACGCCACTTCATTGGCGCCGCCGTGCTTCGGACCGCGCAGCGCGCCGATGCCGCCGCAGATGGCCGAATACATGTCGGAACCGGTGCCGGCCACCACGCGGCAGGCAAACGTCGACGCATTGAACTCGTGCTCCGCGTACAGGATCAGCGACGTCTGCATCGCGCGTTCCCAGAGCTTGGACGGGGCTTCGCCGTGCAGCAGGTGCAGGAAGTGGGCGGCGATCGAGTCGTCGTCGGTTTCCACCTCGATGCGGCGGCCGTTGTGGCTGTAGTGGTACCAGTACAGCAGCATCGAACCCAGGCTTGCCATCAGGCGGTCGGCGATGTCGCGCGCGCCCGGGGTGTTGTGATCGTCCTTTTCCGGCAGTACCGTGCCCAGCACCGACACGCCCGTGCGCATCACGTCCATCGGGTGGGCGCTGGCCGGCACCCATTCCAGGGCGGCCTTCACGTTGGCGGGCAGACCGCGCAGGGCCTTGAGCTTGGTCTTGTAGGCGGCCAGTTCGGACTTGTTCGGCAGCTTGCCGTGCACCAGCAGGTGGGCGATTTCCTCGAATTCGCACGTGTCGGCGATGTCGAGGATGTCGTAGCCGCGATAGTGGAGATCGTTCCCGCTACGGCCAACGGTGCACAGCGCGGTGTTGCCGGCGGCAACGCCCGACAGGGCAACGGATTTCTTGGGCTTCGGCGTGGCCAGCGGTTGGGCTTCGGACATCTGGGTCTCCTTGATTCGATTTCGATTGTTTGGGGTGCGTGCAGTCATGGTGGGTTGTCCTATTGCATCGCAAAAGACCGCATCGCAAAGAATAGCGCGAACGTGGGCGCGATCGTCGGTTACCGGGCCTTGCCTTGGGTGAACAGGGCGTCTAGCTTCTGCTCGTAGGCATGGTAGTCGATCCGTTCGTAGAGTTCGGCGCGCGTTTGCATGGTGTCCACCACGTTCTTCTGAGTGCCGTCACGGCGGATGGCCGCAAAGACGTTTTCGGCGGCCTTGTTGGCGGCACGGAATGCCGACAACGGATACAGCGCCATCGCCACGCCCACGCCGCGCAGGTCGTCCAGCGTGAAATACGGCGTGGCGCCGAACTCGGTCAGGTTGGCCAGCACCGGCACCTTCACGGCATCGACGAACTTGGCATACATGTCCAGGTCGGTCATGGCTTCCGGGAAGATGGCGTCGGCGCCGGCTTCCGCGCAGGCCACGGCGCGCTCGATGGCGGCGTCCAGGCCTTCCACGGCCAGCGCGTCGGTGCGGGCCATGATCACGAAGTTTTCATCGGTGCGCGCATCGACCGCGGCCTTGATGCGATCGACCATTTCGTCGCGGCCGACGATCTCCTTGTTCGGCCGATGGCCGCAGCGCTTGGCGCCGACCTGGTCTTCGATATGCATGGCAGCCGCGCCGAACTTGATCAGCGAGCGCGTGGTGCGGGCCACATTGAAAGCCGACGAACCGAAACCGGTGTCGACGTCCACCAGCAGTGGCGTGTCGCAGACATCGGTGATGCGGCGGATGTCGGTCAGCACATCGTCCAGGTTCGAGATGCCCAGGTCGGGCAGGCCCAGCGAACCCGCGGCCACGCCACCGCCGGACAGGTAGATCGCGCGGTAGCCGGCACGCTTGGCCAGCAGCGCATGGTTGGCGTTGATCGTGCCCGGAATCTGCAGCGGGGTTTCGTCGATCAGGGCCTGGCGGAAGCGGGCACCCGCGGAGCGGGCGAGTTCGTTGGCGGAAAAAGTCATGGCGTGGTTCTCTTGTTGGTTCAAACCTGCTTCGGGGGCAGGGCGGGCATTAAGCGCAAGGGGTGTGCCAGCGTGTCCGACGGTGGTCCGGCGATGCCGTTGGCGTCATTCCGGTAGGCAGAAACCCTTACGGTTCAGTGGGTTAGGTGATGTTTTCGAGGCTGCGAAGGGATGATCGGGCGCCGCTGGCATCACGCTATCGTTGCATGGCTGGATTTCATGAATTTCAAAGTTGAAATGCATGACACGGGGGCGCACAATGCGCGTAACTGAATCCCGCGTCAGGCCGCCATGTCATCGCTGCCCACTCCCATTCCGCTGAATCCCGCCACACCGGCCGCTGCCGGCGCCCGTCCGCGCATCTGGGCGATGGGGATCAGCCGCCTGTCACGCGCGTTCGCTGACCTGATTCCGGCCTATGCCGCGCGTGCGGAGTTTCGTATCGTAGGGCGGGCCTTCGAGGCGGCTGCCAGCGCGATCAACCGCGAGGCGCGCGAGAGTCGCGTCGATGTGGTGGTCGCGGGCGGTTCCAACGGGGCATACCTGCGTCAGCATGTGGACGTGCCGGTCGTGCTGGTCAAGGTCACGGGCTTCGATGTCATGAGCGCGCTGGCCACCGCGCGACGAATTTCGCCGAAGGTGGCGCTGGTCACGCACGCGTCCACGTACGCCGAGGTCGACGATTTCGTCGGAGCCTTTGGCCTTGACATTCCGCGCTACACCTACCTGACCGAGGACGATGCCACGGCGCGCGTGCGCGCACTCAAGGAGGAAGGCATTCGCGTGGTGGTGGGGCCGGGCATGGTGACCGACCTGGCCGACAAGTACGGGCTGGTGGGCGTGTTCCTGTATTCGGGCAATGCGGTGCGGCTGGCACTGGAAGACGCCATCGAGGCCGCGCGGCTGCGCCGTATCGAATCCACACGACGTGACTACGTCAATGCCATCCTGGCTCACCTCAATGAAGGGGTGGCCGCCGTCGATGCGGAAGGGCGCGTTCAGGCTTTCAACCCGGCGATGGAACGCTTTCTGGGCACGCCGGCTGGCGTGGCGGTGGGGCGCAAGCTGTCCACGCTGGCGCCGGGTCTGTCGCTCGACGGCGTGATGCAAAGCGGCACGCGCGAGCTGGAGGCAATCCACAGGCTGGGCGACCGGATGGTGGTGGTGAACCGTATTCCAATTGTTGGCGAGGCCGGCACGTCCGGTGCGGTGCTGACGATCCAGGACGCCAATGCCATCCATCGCGCGGACCGCAACCTGCGCTCGCGCACGCGTGCCCGCGCGGCGGGCGTGCGCTACAGCCTCGACGATCTGGCCGGCGATTCTCCGGCGATGAGCGATCTGCGCGCGCTGGCCCGACGGTACGCCGTGGTGGACTCGACGGTGCTGGTCAGCGGCGAGAGTGGTACCGGCAAGGAGGTGCTGGCCCAGGGCATGCACGATGCCAGCCCGCGCCGCGCATTTCCGTTCGTTGCGGTCAATTGCGCGGCATTCCCCGAAACGTTGCTTGAATCGGAGCTGTTTGGTTATGAAGAGGGCGCTTTCACCGGCGCCCGGCGTGGTGGCAAGGCTGGCCTGTTCGAGTCGGCGCACAACGGCACGCTGTTCCTGGACGAAGTGGGCGACATGCCGCCGGCGCTGCAGACCCGGCTGCTGCGCGTGCTGCAGGAAAAGCAGGTGCTGCCGATCGGCGGCATCGAAGCAGTCCCGGTCAACGTGCGTGTGATTGCCGCCACCCACCGCGACCTGGCCGCGCTCGTGCGCGCGGGCACCTTCCGTCAGGATCTGTACTACCGGCTCAATATCCTGCGGATCGAAATGCCACCGCTGCGCGACCGGGCCGCCGATCTGGCCGCCTTGGCAACGTTGCTGTACCGGCGCGCGCAGGAGCGGCTGGGCATCGAATCCCCGCAGGCTTTGCCCGATACCGTCCGCGCAAGGCTTTCCCTATATACGTGGCCCGGCAATATTCGTGAACTGGAGAACGTGACGGAGCGCATCGCCGTACTGGTCGCCGGGGCAGAGCTGGCCCCCGCCGCGCTGCAACGCGAATTGCAGGCGGCCGTGCCGGAGTTGTTTTCCGGGCACGACGCAGCCGTGATGCCGCCGGCTGTCATCGATGCGGCCGAGCTTGGCACCAATGGCGCCCGATCCCTGGCCGGGGTGGCAAAGGCGAGCCAGGCCGAGCATATCCGCCGCGTGCTGGCCGAGTGTGGCGGCAACCGCGCCGCTGCCTGCGCGCAGCTTGGCATCAGCGCCACCACGCTGTGGCGTCGCTTGCGGGAAGGTTGAAATCCGAGCGGGGTTTCTATCAGCGGAAGGTTGTTGGCTATAACGCAATTAACTGCCAAGATTTTTTGCGGCCAAGGAGGGGCCGTACCGGCCCACCAAAAGGCTGGCTTCAGGGATAGAGGGCAGAGGTCCCCATCCTGCTGGGTTTAATCTCAGAAGTGCCGATATGAGTACTTATAGGCTGGCTTGCGGTGTTTGACACCCTTAATCACCGCATCCGATGCGGTGATTAATTTGCCTTTGCGGAGAATGCCATCCATAATCGCCGCATGAATCGCGGTGAATATACCTATATCTGGCAAGCTCCCGACTGGCCGGTCTGGCGGTATGACCTGAGCACGTTGGCGACAGTCATGTCCGAGGTCAGCCGGGCTCAGGGCATGCTACTGGGCAGGCTGGCGGACCTCGGCATGGGCCTGCGCGATCAGACCTGTCTTGCGGCGCTGACTGACGATGTGGTCAAGACCAGCGAAATCGAGGGCGAACATCTCAATGTCCATTCGGTACGCTCGTCCATCGCCCGAAGGCTCGGTGTCGATATCGGCGCGCTGGCGCCGGTAGACCGCCATGTCGACGGGGTGGTCGAACTGGTGATCGACGCCACCGCCAACAGCCAGACCCCGGTCACCAGGGCGCGGCTGTTCGGCTGGCACGCGGCGCTCTTTCCGACCGGCTACTCTGGCCTGTCCCGGATCAACGTTGCCCAATGGCGCGACGACTCCGCGGGCCCCATGCAGGTGGTTTCCGGCCCTATGTACCGGCAGCGCGTCCATTTCCAGGCGCCACCGGCCGCGCGTCTCGCCGCCGAGACCGAGCGATTCATCGATTGGGTCAACGCGGCACCCACTGAGCCGCCGTTGGTCCGTGCCGGACTCGCTCATTTGTGGTTCGTCACGCTGCACCCGTTTGATGATGGTAATGGCCGTATCGCGCGGGCGATCGGCGACCTGATGCTGGCGCGGGCCGATGGCAGCTCGCAGCGTTTCTACAGCCTGTCAGCCCAGATCCAGCGTGAGCGCAATGCGTATTACGACATCCTCGAACGCACGCAGAAGGATTCAATGGATGTCACGCCCTGGCTGGCATGGTTTTTCGAGACGCTGCTCCGCGCCGTGCAGCAGGCGCTGGTCACACTCGACGACGTACTGGTCAAGGCGCGCTTCTGGCACCACTGGGGCATGCAGGCGCTCAATGCTCGGCAGGTGAAGGTGCTGAACCGGATGCTGGACGGCTTCGACGGCAAGCTCACCACCAGCAAATGGGCGGCCCTTGCCAAATGCTCGGCGGACACGGCACTGCGGGATATCAACGATCTGCTGGAACGCGGCGCCCTGCGCAAGTCGGCAGGGGGTGGGCGCAGCACCAGCTATGAAATCAACGATGCGCCTTCCGGCGTGGCCAGCCTCGAACGACGCTGAGATTCCCGCTGCGCAGCCGGCAACGATTGCTGGCTTCAGGCGTCGTCAGCCAGCCTGACGCCGGTGAATTGCCACCGCTGATGCGGGTAGAAGAAGTTGCGGTAGGTGGCGCGGATATGCGATTCCGGCGTGATGCAGGACCCGCCGCGCAGCACCATCTGGCTGCTCATGAATTTTCCGTTGTACTCGCCTACGGCCCCAGCGCTCGGGCGGAAGCCGGGGTAGGGCAGGAAGGCGCTGGCCGTCCATTCCCAGACGTCGCCAAACATCTGCCGCAGTACGCCCGATGTGTTCTGGCGATCGGGCTGTGGCCGGAGCGAGCGGCCTTCGACGAAGTTGCCGGTGGCGGGCAGATTGCGCGTGGCGTGCTCCCATTCCGCTTCGGTCGGCAGGCGCCGTTCGGCCCAGCGGGCGAAGGCATCGGCTTCAAAGAAACTCACATGCGTAACCGCGCTTTCCGGGTCCACCGGCTGCATGCCGCGCAGCGTCATGTGCCACCAGGTGCCGTCCCGGTCTTCCCAGTAGAGCGGCGCTTCGATGCGGTTGTCGCATACCCAGCGCCAGCCATCGGACAGCCACAATCCCGCGGTCTGATACCCGCCGTCCTCAATGAATTCGAACCATTGCCGGTTGCTTACCGGATGCGAACACAGCGTGTAGGGCTGCAGCAGCACTTGATGGCGCGGCCCTTCGCAATCGAAGGCAAAGCCGTCGCCGTCATGCCCAATCGAGACGATGCCGCCGGGTATCGCAATCCAGTCCGGCGCGGGCCGGGGATCCGCCACAACGGGAACGGTCAGCGCTGGCGCAAAGGCGGGTCGCAGCGGGTTCTGCGCGAACAGATGCAGGATGTCGGTCAGCAGCAGTTCCTGGTGTTGCTGTTCGTGATGCAGGCCGAGCGTGATCAACGCGGCTTCGTCGTCGGTCTGCGCGGTCATCAGCAGCGACAGCATGGTGTCGTCCACCGCCTCGCGATAGGCAAGCACCTCATCGAGCGAGGGCCGCGTCAGCAGACCGCGACGCGGGCGGGGATGGCGCGCGCCAACGGCTTCGTAATAGGAGTTGAACAGGTAGCGGTACTGCGGGTCCACGGGTTCGTAGTCGGCGATCCGGGCGGCGAGCACGAATTCCTCGAAGAACCACGTGGTATGTGCCAGGTGCCACTTGGCCGGGCTGGCATCGTCCATCGACTGCACGGTCGCATCGGCGTCGGACAGATCAGCCACCAGCGCCTCCGTTGCCGCGCGGACGTGGCGGTACTGGCTGAGCAGCGCGGGTTCGTGCGGCGGATGACTGGCGGTGGCAGGCAGCAGAGCTGAAGCGGCGGTCATGCAGACTCCCGGATGGCGAACGCAGGTTGGGCTGGCAAAGTCGAATCATCATAGACCCATCTGCGCCGTGGGGCGAGCCGGCCGGCTTCCGCGCCAGGCGTAGGTCAACGCCTACAGCCGGGGCAAACAAAAAAAGACAGGTACCCCACTGGGGATACCTGTCTCAGGCAGCATCCGGCGCCAGGGGAGGCGTGACGCCGGGTACTTCACGGAGGCGGGGATACGGCTACGGCGGGAGGCCGGATGACTCAGGCGGCCGCGCGCAGTGCGTCGTTGAGCGCCGCGATTTCCGTCTTGGCCGTGCTCAGACCGGCTTCGCGGGCTTCCGGGCCCATTGCCAGGCCGTGGGCACGCACGTAAGTGATATCGGTGATGCCCAGGAATCGCAGCACCACATCGACCGTGACTTCATGCAGGTCCAGCGCCGCGCCGTCCTGGCGCACGCCGCCGCGCGACGACACCACAATGGCCTTCTTGCCCTTGGCCAGGCCTTCGGGGCCGTTTTCGGTATAGCGGAACGTGCGGCCGGCTTGCGCGATGCGATCGATCCAGGCCTTGAGCTGGCTCGGGATGCCAAAGTTGTATTGCGGTGCGCCAATCACCAGGACGTCGGCGGCCAGGAATTCGGCCAGGTACGCTTCGGTAATGTCCAGTTCAGCTTGCTGGGTGGCGTTCAGGCCGTCCTTCGGACCGCCCAGTACGGGAAGCAGATGGTTGCCGAGGTGGGCCGGCGATTCACGGTCCAGGTCACGCACGGTGACGTTGGCTTGCGGGTTCTTGGCCACGAGGTCGGCAACGACGCTGGCGGTCAGGTTACGCGATACGGAGTTGTCGCCCAGTACGCTCGAATCGATCTGCAGGATGTTCATTGTCTGGCTCCACTAAGTTCGGTTGGGATGGCTGAAAGATATAGGCTGGCCATTGATGCCGCTAGTGAGGCAAAATGCAAATGATTGTTCTATAGATGCAACGGAGCGCTGACCATGCAGGATCTCAACGATTTGTCGCTGTTCGCCCAGGTGGTGCAGCACGGCAGTTTCTCAGCGGCAAGCCGTGCCACCGGGGTGCCCAAGTCGCGCCTGTCGCGCCGGATCGCCCAGCTGGAGCGCGATCTGGGCGTGCAACTGTTGCGCCGTACCACGCGGCAGGTGCGCGTAACGCCATTGGGGGAGTCTTACTACGCTCGGTGCCGGGAGATGCTGCAAGCGGCCGAGGCGGCGCGCGAAGTGATCGAACAGGCGCGCGAGCAGCCGGGTGGATGTCTTCGCGTCAGTTGTCCCGTGGCCATCGTCCAGATCCTGCTCGCGCCGAACATCGGCCATTTCATGCGCGCCAATCCCGGCATCCAGCTTGAAATCGAGGCCACCAACCGGCGTGTCGATGTCATTGCCGAGGGATACGACCTGGCACTGCGCGTGCGCAACGTACTGGACGATTCCAGCCTGGCCGTGCGCACGTTCGGCAAGAGCGACCTGAAGCTCGTGGCCAGTCCGACGCTGCTGGATAGTATCGGTCGCCCACGCACGCCGCAGGCGCTGGAAGGCATGCCTGGGGTTGGGCAGAAGCCCCACGAGGGGCGCCACGTCTGGACGCTGTTCGACAAGTCCGGCGAGCCGGTCAACATTGGCTACGATCCGCGCCTGGTTTCCGACGAGTTCGCCATTTTGCGCGAGGCTGCCATCGCCGGGGTGGGCGTGGCGATGCTGCCGCGCATGTATTGCCGCGACGATATCGAGCGCGGCGATCTGGAAGTGGTGCTGCCCCAATGGGACCTGCCGATGGGCGTGCTGCACGCGGTATTCCCGTCCAGGCAGGGCGTTACGCCGGCGTTGCGCCGTTTCCTCGATTTTCTGGCCGAAGTCTTGCCGGAGCACGCGCGCAAGGTGGGCATGATGACGATGGGCGGAGTGCCCATGCATGCCGCGCCGCCGACCGAGCCGCCCATGCGGACGAGCGCGCCGCCGCCGGACGCGAACTGACCCAGGACGCGGCGTGAGCGGGCAATGCTGCGCCTTTACCTTCACGCTGGCACGATCTAAGGTAGTTGTGCAGGTCACATGTGCCTGAATCCAACTGCAAGGAGCCAACGCGATGAGTCGCACGCAAGGAACGCAGGACCTGGGCAAAGCCATTCTCCGCATCGTACTGGGCGTACTGATTCTGTTGCACGGCATCGCAAAGCTGATGTCCGGTCCGGCCTTTGTCACGCAAACGGTGACGCAGGCGGGGCTGCCGGCCGCGCTGGCCTATGGCGTCTATATCGGCGAGATCGTGGCGCCGATTCTTCTCATCATTGGCCTGTGGTCGCGCCTGGGCGCGCTGATCATCGCCATCAACATGCTGTTTGCGCTTGGGCTGGTGCACATGAAACAGCTTGGCGAGATGGCGCCCACGGGCGGCTGGGCGCTGGAACTGCAGGGGATGTACCTGGCCGGCGCGCTGGCCCTGGTGTTTCTTGGCGCGGGGCGGTTCAGCGTGGGTGGCATCGACGGGAAGTGGAACTAAGGAGACTGTGATGGCAGGCCTGATTTCTTCACGCGTGCCAACGCATGCGGCCGGCGCGGTGCTGGCCGCGCTGGCGCTGGCAGGATGCGCCACCGGCCCGGATATCCGTACCGACTACAACCACAGCACCGATTTTTCGCAATACCGGACGTTCGCGTTCGTGCCGCGCCCCGGGACGGACCGGCAAGGCTATGAAAGCCTGACGACCCAGTATCTGAAGGAGGCCGTCGAGCGCGAGATGACCTCGCGCGGTTATGAGTTCGTGCCACGGCAGCCCGATCTGCTGATCAACTTCAACATGCAGTTCCAGCAGAAGATCGTCAGCAGTCCGGCACCGATGCCGCCGCCGGGATACATGGGGTATTACGCCTATCGCGGCGGCCTCTATGCGCCGTGGCCCGGTTATGGCTTCTATAGCGATACGTACGCCTATACGGAAGGCACGCTGAACATCGACCTTGTCGATGCACGTAAGAACCAACTGGTCTGGGAAGGTGTCGCGCAGGGCGATGCCAGCGAGCCGGAACGGCAAAACAGCAAGTTGGTCATCGAGCAGGTGGTGGGAATGATCTTCGCCAAATATCCATTCCGCGCCGGCCTGGGAGCGCCCAGCCAATAACGCGCACCAAAAGCGTAAGTTTTTACTCGCGGCGGCCTTGCCGCGCAGCCAGACCCGCTACAATCGCTGCCCGTGGTTTTGAATGTGTCATATCGAAAATGGGTCTGGGCTGGTTCGGATTGTCGACCTTCTGGCTGTTGCCGCTTGTCTGGCGAACGGTGGGCCGTGTGCTTGCCGGCGATCGCCGCTTGTTCGGCCGCGGCTCGCTGCGTGTATGGATGGGTACGGTGCTGGTGCTGGGCGCCAGCGCCACGCTGGAAGCGCTGACCGGCGGCGAGGGTGAGGGCGCGACGGCCGGCGGCGCCGTAGGCCACGCATTGGCCGGCACGGTGTCCGGCATGCTGGGATGGACCGGCGCATTGCTGATGATGCTCGCCGTGCTGGGCCTGGCCGCTCCGATGGTCTTCGGCGAAACCTGGCGCAGCCTGTTCCTGCTGCGCAAGCCGCGCATCGACGCCGACGAGGCGCCTGCCCCGGTCCGCCAGGACACCCGCGCGGATTCTCGCGCCGAGCACCGTAACGAATACCGTAACGAATACCGCAACGACAGCGCGCCTGCGCAACCGGCGGCACGCGAACCGGCGGAGCGCTGGGAGACCACGTCGCTTCCGGCGCAGACTTCAGGCGGATGGCAGGCACCGCGCCACAAGGGTATCGAAGCCGTGTCGGCGCGCCGCCAGCCGGCCTGGCAGCCGCCGCCGCGCACGCGCCAGTCGCCGCCGCAGCCGGGCGAGATCTGGCTGCATCATGCCGAGGCACCGGGCGCCGTGAAGCGTGAACCGGCTGCCGCGCCCGCACGGCCGGCACCCAAGCCAGAAACTCCCGCCCAGCAGAAGCCGCAGGCAAAGCCGGCAACGGCCACGCAGCCTGCCCGGCCAGCGCCTCAGGCGACCGTGGTCAGCAGCCCGTTCCGCAATCCGGCGCTTGGGCTGCGCTCGGCGGTCACGACGCTGCCCGAGTCGATGACGAAGCCTGCCGGTGTCGCCGCCGGTGTCGCCGCCAGCGCGGCAGCCGTTCAGGCGGTTTCGGATACGGATGTGGCCGTTGTAGAGGCAGAGGCGCCGCCGGTGACAGAGACCGCCGTGGATACGCAGGGCGTATCGCGCGCGACTGAAATCGTCGCCGATCTCGGAATGATCGCGGCTGCGGCCAGCGCTGAAGACGTGGCCGAAGAGACGTCCTCGCGGACGAGCGTTGAAGCGCCAGTCACGATGGCATCGATCCGCGACGAGGCGATGGCCCTGCTCGCCGAATTGCGCGTGCTGGCTGGCAGGCCGATGGATGCCCCAGGCGCAGTGACGTTGGCGGACCTGCATTCACAGGACGTCGTCCAGGCGCTCGACGCACCGACCGAGGCTGTGCCGGCGTTTGACGCGCAGCCTGTCGAAGCAGCAATGCCGTCGGAACCGCTGGTTTCGGAGATCGAGGCGCCGGTGACTGAAGCCGCCGCCGAAATCGCAGCCGCAGTCGCAGCCGAAGCTGGACCCGAATCCGAAGCCGAATCCGAAGCCGAATCCGAAGCCGAATCCGAAGCCGAATCCGAAGCCGCAACCTTCACGATTTCGTCGGCATCGGAAGCCATCGACGCAGCCGTGGCCGCGTCGATCTCGGAAGCGGAGGCTGAAGAGGAGGCCGCCGCTGAGGCCGAAATGCCGGCCACGCCTGAACCCGAAACCGTGACGCCGCAGGCCGTCGATGTGGCCAATATTTCCGGTTCGGTCGCCATTGCCGCGGAAGACCCGGCGCCAGTCGAAGACGCCAATGCCTTCGTCCAACCCACGCCGAAGCCGCGCATCGTGCTGCAGGCCGTGGTGGGCAAGACCGTGCCGCTGGCACCGGCCCAGCCCGCCCAGCCCGTGCCTGCCGTGGTTGCCCCGGCGCCGCCCGCGCCGCGCGTGGCGGTCGACTACCGATTGCCGGCCGTCGGCCTGCTGGAAGCCGCCAACGACAACGCCGAACAGATCTCCGAGGAGCGCCTGCAGCAGACCGGCGAACTGATCGCGCAGCGTCTGGCCGAATTCAAAGTGCCGGTGTCGGTGGTGGGTGCCAGTGCCGGCCCGGTCATTACCCGCTTCGAGGTGGATCCGGCGGTGGGTGTGCGCGGCGCGCAGGTGGTGGGCCTGATGAAGGATCTGGCCCGCGCGCTGGGCGTGACGTCGATCCGCGTGGTCGAAACCATTCCGGGCAAGACCTGCATGGGGCTGGAACTGCCCAATGCAAAGCGCCAGATGATCCGCTTGTCGGAAATCGTCAGCGGCAACGCGTTCGATGCCCACGCGTCCAAGCTCGTGCTGGCGATGGGCAAGGACATCACGGGCAACCCGGTGGTGACCGATCTGGCCCGCGCGCCGCACCTGCTGGTGGCCGGTACGACCGGCTCGGGCAAGTCGGTGGCGGTCAACGCCATGATTCTGTCGATGCTTTACAAGGCCACGCCGGAAGACGTGCGCCTGATCATGATCGACCCGAAGATGCTGGAGCTGTCGGTCTACGAGGGCATTCCTCACCTGCTGGCTCCGGTAGTCACCGATATGAAGCAGGCCGCTCACGCGCTGAACTGGTGTGTGGGTGAAATGGAAAAGCGCTACCGGCTGATGTCGGCGCTGGGCGTGCGCAACCTGGCTGGCTACAACCAGAAGATCCGCGCCGCGGAGGCCGCGGAGCAGAAGGTGCCGAACCCGTTCTCGCTGACGCCGGATGCGCCGGAGCCGCTGTCGACGCTGCCGCTGATCGTGGTCGTCATCGACGAACTGGCCGACCTGATGATGGTGGCCGGCAAGAAGATCGAAGAGCTGATCGCCCGGCTGGCGCAGAAGGCGCGCGCGGCCGGTATCCACCTGATCCTGGCCACGCAGCGGCCGTCGGTGGATGTGATCACGGGCCTGATCAAGGCCAATATTCCAACGCGCGTGGCGTTCCAGGTATCGTCCAAAATCGACTCGCGCACGATCCTGGACCAGATGGGCGCCGAAAGCCTGCTGGGGCAGGGCGACATGCTGTTCCTGCCGCCGGGCACCGGCTATCCGCAGCGCGTGCACGGCGCCTTTGTTGCCGACGACGAAGTGCATCGCGTGGTGGAGCACTGGAAGCAGTTTGGCGAACCCGACTATGACGAGGCCATCCTGGCTGGCGATGCGCCGGAAGGGGCCGCCGACCTGTTCGGCGAAGGCGGCGGCACGGATGGCGAGGCAGATCCGCTTTACGACGAAGCCGCGCAGTTCGTGCTGACGTCGCGCCGCGCATCGATCTCGGCCGTCCAGCGGCAGTTGCGCATCGGCTACAACCGCGCGGCGCGCCTGATCGAACAGATGGAAGCGGCGGGCCTGGTTTCGCCGATGGGCCGCAACGGCACGCGCGAGGTTATCGCGCCCGGTGGCCCAGCCGACTGACGCGCCTGCCAAGGAAACCGCCATGCACGCTACCCAAGGCAACCTGCTCGGCGACGTACCGGTCCATGCCGACGGAGAGGTATTCACCGATCTACTGAGGTGGCAAGCCACAGGCCAGGTGCGCATCGAGCGGATCGTCTCGAACGGCCAGGCCAGCCCGCCCGGATTCTGGTACGACAGCGACGATGACGAGTGGGTGCTGGTGATCAGCGGCAGCGCGGCCGTGGAGATCGACGGTGGCGACACCCGCACGCTCGGCGCGGGAGACTGGCTGCAGCTGCCGGCGCATTGCCGGCATCGCGTGGCATGGACCGACGCGGCGCAGCCGACGGTCTGGCTGGCGGTTCATGTGACCCCAGCCCCGGCGGCGAGCGAATAGCGCCACTCCCGCCGGCGGGAGAAGGCAGCGAGACTTACGGGGGCAACCCACGCAACCGTGCTTGTATGGCCCTCGTATGGCCTTATGATGTCGGGACAACCTACCCGGAGACTCCGGCTTGTCCCCCATGCCCCGGCTGCTCGTTGTCTGGTTTTCCTTTGCCTGCCTGCTTGGTCCGGCGGCCAGCGCCGCCCACGCCGCGGACACGCTGCGCATTGGCTCGAAGCGGTTCACCGAGTCGTACATCCTTGGCGAAATCCTGACGCAAGCCGCGGCCTCCCATGCGGACGCCCAACACCTGCCGGGCCTTGGCAACACCGCCATCGTCTTCGAGGCGCTCAAGGCCGGTTCCATTGACGCCTACCCCGACTACACCGGCACCCTCGCCAGTGAAATCCTGAAGCTGCCGGGTGCCTCAACCACGCTCGAACAGATCAATGCCGCGCTGGCGCCGATGGGTCTGGGCGCCGCCGTCCCACTGGGATTCGACAACACTTACGCGATTGCCGTCGCCGATGCGCGCGCGGGAGAGCTGCGCACGCTGGCCGACCTGGCACGCCAGCCACGCCTGCGACTGGGCCTTTCGCATGAATTCCTGGGCCGTACCGATGGCTGGCCGGCGCTGCGGCAGCGCTACGGCCTGCCGCAGAAGCCGGTCGGCATCGATCACGGCATTGCCTACGAAGCGTTGGCAAATGGCCAGATCGATGCCACCGATATCTACTCGACCGACGCCAAGATCCGCAAATTCCATCTGCGCGTCCTTGAGGACAACCTGCACGTTTTTCCGCGCTACGACGCCGTGATCGTCTACCGGCTCGATGTGCCGCGTCGCTTTCCGGCCGCATGGCAGGCGATACAGCAACTGCAGGGGCGCATCACCGTGGCCGACATGATCGATATGAACGCGGCGGCGGAGATCGATGGCGAATCGTTCGCTGCCATCGGCCGCCGCTTTCTTGCGGGCACGATTGGCGCGCCCGGCGCCCAATCCGCTGGCGGGCGCGGGCATGGCCTGCTCGCCGTGCTGTCGGGCGCCGAAACCTGGCGCCTGACCGTCCGGCATCTGACGCTGGTGGGCGGGGCGGTTGGCGCGGCCGTTCTGGTGGGCGTGCCGCTCGGCATCGTGGCCGCGCGCCGGCGCCGCCTGGGTCAGGTGCTGCTGGCGCTGGTGGGTGTGTTGCAGACGGTGCCGTCGCTGGCGCTGCTGGCGATGCTGATTCCATTGCTCGGCCGGATCGGTGTCTGGCCAGCCATGATCGCGCTGTTTCTCTATGCGCTGCTGCCGATCGTGCGGAACGCCTGCACGGGCCTGCAGGAAATCTCGCAGGGGATGCGCGATGCCGCCCGGGCGCTCGGTTTTCGTCCGATGCAGGTGCTGCGCTATGTGGAGGTGCCGCTGGCCATGCCTGTGCTGCTTGCCGGGGTGAAGACGGCGGCCATCATTAGTGTGGGGACGGCCACGATTGCCGCCTTTGTGGGCGCCGGCGGCTACGGCGAGCGCATCGTCACCGGCCTGGCGCTCAACGATTCGACATTGCTGCTGGCGGGCGCCATTCCGGCCGCGCTGCTGGCGCTGCTGATGCAGGGGGCATTCGGTGGTGTGGAATGGTGGACGCGCCGTCGGCGTGCGTCTTGAAGCCAACCTGTCTGTGATAGTGACTGCGATGCGTGGATTAATAAGACTCGGATTCCAGCTGCTGACGATGGCCATCCTGCCGATGGCTTCCGCGGCTTATGGCGCGGCGCCCGCATCGGCGGACCAGATCGCGCGCGGGCGCTATCTGGCGCGCATCGCCAACTGCGTGGCGTGCCATACCGCCGAGGGCGGCGTGCCGCTGGCCGGCGGCCTGCCATTGGAGACCGGTGCTGGCACCGTGTACTCCACCAATATCACGCCCGACCCGGAAACCGGGCTGGGCCGTTATTCACTCGACGATTTCGACCGCGCCATCCGCCAGGGCCAGGCGCGGGACGGAAAGCGGCTATATCCGGCCATGCCGTACACGTCGTACGCGAAGATGACCCGTGACGATGTAGCGGCGCTCTATGCATGGATGCGCAGCGAGGTGAAACCGGTCCGGCAGGCCAACCGGGAGACGGCGCTGCGCTGGCCTTACAGCATGCGTTCGCTGCTGGTGGCATGGAACTGGCTGAATCTGAACAGCGACCCCGTGCGCGCCGATGCGGCGCAGGGCGAAGCCTGGCGTCGCGGGGCTTACCTCGTCCAGGCCGTGGCGCATTGTGGCGCGTGCCACACGCCGCGCGGCATGCTGTATGGCGAAAAGGGCCGTGACGAGCGCAGCCGTCATTTTCTGTCCGGCGCCACGGTTGAAGGGTGGTCCGCCACCAACCTCACCGGCGATGCGCTGACCGGGCTAGGCGCATGGTCGAAAGCGGATCTGGTGGAATACCTGCACACGGGCCGCAATGCCCATGCCACGTCGTTCGGCCCGATGTCGACGGTCATCGCCACGTCGACGCAATTCATGAACGCCGGCGACCTCGATGCCGTGGCCACATACCTGAAGTCGATTCCCGGCGCCCGCGGGGAAATGAAGCCGTTCCGCTATGACCCCGCGACCGCCATGCAACTGGAGCAGGGCCGTTTCGATATGCCGGGGGCCCGCCAGTACGCGACCTTTTGCATGCCATGCCACCAAAGCAGCGGCAAGGGATTCGCCCGCGTATTTCCTCCGCTGGCGGGTAATCCGACGGTTGTCGATCCGAACCCCGCCTCGCTGGTCAACCTGCTGCTCGACGGCGCGGTGACGGCGCGCGTCGATACCGCACCCACCGACTATCACATGCCTGGCTACGGCTGGACGATGGAAGACCAGGAGCTGGCCAACCTGCTGACGTTTATCCGAAGCAGCTGGGGCAACCGGGCCGCACCGGTAACCCCGGAATCCGTGAGCGGGCGTCGCCGTGCAATGGGCATGAACGCCCCCGAGACACCATGACCATTTCGCGCAGAGACTTCCTGAACGGTACGGCCCTGACCATCGCGGCCGGCATCGCGCCCGCCAGCCTGCTGGCCGCCAGTCCGCCGGCCGGCAACTATCCGCCCGCGCTGACCGGCCTGCGCGGCAACCACGCGGGCACCTTCACGCTGGCCCACAGCCTGGCGCGCGAGGGCGCCACGTATCCGGGAGTGCTGGCCAAGGAGGCCTACGATCTGGTGGTGGTGGGCGGCGGCATCAGCGGCCTGGCCGCGGCGTGGTTTTACCAGCGCCGGTTTGGCGCGGGCCGACGCATTCTGATACTCGACAATCACGATGACTTCGGCGGCCATGCCAAGCGCAACGAGTTCACGGTGCGCGGCCGCAGACTGATCACTTACGGCGGCAGCGCCGAGATGCCGCCTTCGGCCAGCGACAATGCAGCGGTGAAGTCGTTGCTGTCCGGGCTGGGCATCGCACCCACCGCTCAGGCGCGGGCGCTGCCAGGCGAGGACTATCAACGCCGGGGCTTGGGTCGCGCGGTGTTTTTCGATGCCGAGCATTTTGGGCGCGACCACTGGATGCGCGGTGATCCATTTGGCGCGGTCATCGATGATCGGCAGCGAGGTGCGCCAGCATCGCTCGACGGATTGCAGGATTTTCTGGCGAGCGCGCCGGTTTCAGCCGCCGATCGCCAGGCCTTGCTGAAGCTGGCCCAGGGGCAATTCGATTTTCTGGCGGGCATGCCCGCTGAAGCGCGCCGCAGCTACCTCCAGACGACGCGCTACGCGGCATTTCTGCGTGACAAGGCCGGTTTTGGCCTTGGTGGCCTGCGCTTCCTGCGTGGCCGCAGCCAGGACGCGTATGCTCTGGATGCCGACGGGATCTCGGTGGCCCAGGCCATTGCGATCGGGCTGCCGGCAGGGGCGGGCATGCCGGCGCCGGCGATCGATGCCCGGCTCGGAAAGTCCCCCGCGTCGCGCCTCTGGTTTCCGGATGGCAATGCCACGCTGGCGCGCGCATTGGTCGGCCAGTTGGTGCCCGATGTGGTGTCGGCCGGGCGCGGCGGTTCTCTGCAGGATGCCCGCTTCGACTATGGCAAGCTCGACCAGGAAGGCAAGCCGGTGCGGATTCGGCTCAACAGCACGGCCATCGCCATTGAGCCGGATGTGCGCATCACACGGGTGACTTACGGCTGGCAGGGCAATCTGCAGCGCGTGGAGGCCCAGCACGTGATCGTGGCCGGCTACGGCATGATGGTGCCGTTCATCCTGCCGGCGTTACCGGCGGCGTCCGGGACGGCGTTGAGGTCGGCAGTCAAGGCGCCGCTGGTCTACACCAAAGTGGCGCTCGACAACTGGCGGGCGTTCGACGAATTGAAGACCTGGCGCATTCACGCACCCACGATGGCGTATTCCGATGCCTGGCTGGAGCCGACTGCCGGGAGCCGCGACGATCCCGTCGTGCTCCACATGCTGTATGTGCCCACCGTGCCCGACAGCGGGATGCAGGCACGCGAGCGCTTTCGCGCGGGCCGTGCCTTCCTGCTTGGTACACCGTTCGATGTGTTGGAACGCGATATACGCGCGCAGCTCGACCGCATGCTGGCTCGCGGCGGATTTCAGGGCGTACGGGATATCCAAGGCATTACCGTCAACCGCTGGGCACACGGGTACAGCTATATGCCGTCGTCACTGACTCCCGACGATGCTGGCCTGCAGGCCGCACTGGAACAGGCCGGGCGTGGCGTGGGCAATATCCGTATTGCGGGCAGCGATGCGGCGGGCAGTCCGTCGGTGACAGCGGCCATCGACCAGGCATATCGCTCGGTCTCGCTGTTGTCGGGGTCGGTCTAGGGACGGGCCATTTCCCAACGGCTCCGGGCGGGGTGGTATCGGCAGGTTTTGACCGGAAAACCAGGGCTCGACGGCCAGGCGGGGCGCTTGCCGCAACGGCCTGCCGTCGATCGAATTTCCTTCAGCCTCCGCTGACAAATTTCTGCAGCAGCCGGCGGAATTCGTCGAATTCCTCCACGCTAAATTCCTGTAGCCGGTGGTTAAGCACCTCCGGGGCAATCACCGGGATCTCCGAAGCAATGGTTCTGCCTTTCTGGGTCAGGACCAGGTTCACCACGCGGCGATCGTCGATGCTGCGGCTGCGTTCAAGCAGACCTTTTTCCTCGAGCTTGTCGAGCATCCTGGTCATCAGTCCGCTGTCGATGCCCAGCAACTTGCTGATTTCGAACGGGGTGCTGGCCATTCCGCGTGTCAGCGACAGCAGGATACCCATTTGCTGCCCGTTGATATCAAGCGGGCGCAGTGCCGAGTCCATCTCCGTCAGAAGGCTGTTGCGCGCCTTGTTCAGGTGAAAGCCGATGCTCTGGGTCAGCTGGAAATTGTCTGGTGTGTAGTGCTTCACCGTGGTTTTCCTCACGTTGCGCCTATAGAAAAGCGGATCGGCCAAGGACCGATCCACTCACTCTGATCGAATGCAGTACTTCATCCATTCGTCAGAAGGTAGTCTGGCAAATTCGCTACAAAATGGGAATTCAATTTTATTGTCTTCCGATTTAGATGAAATGAAGTGCCCGAAACTGCACCATAGGATTAAGGCGACCCAAATGGGTGAGATTTAAGATAATCCGCCGCGCGGGTTATCGAGTGATTCGAAAAAATATAAATCGTGATACGGGCGGCGCAATGTAAAGGCGTCCAGCGCGCCGGAAAATCGCCCGGAGGCTCGAAAGTACTTAACGCGACAGGCGAGAAAGTTCATCACGTAGCGATGCGCAGCGCACGAGACAGTCCGGTACATTGCCGCAATGGGCTTGATATGCCACAAAGGCCCGGCAGCCGATCAAGGAGTGTATGTAATGCGAGCGCGCAGTGCTCTGAAAATCGCCGGATTCTGTATTGCCTGGGGTGCATTGCTGGAAGCAGCGATGGCACAGGACAGTGCCGATCTGGCCAACAAAAGCAACAATCCACTGAATGTCGCGCCCTCGTTTAATATCCAGAATTTCTACGCGCCGCGCCTTTATGGCAGCAATGCGCATACCAACGACCTGCTGTTGCGGCCGACGATACCGGTAGCTCCCGGCAGCCTCATCGGCGTGCCACAGATATTTCGCGGCACGGTTCCGATCAGTACCCGCCCCAAGGCCGATGGCACATACGAAACCGGCTTGGGCGATATCAATCTGTTCGACATCTTCCTGCTGCGTAGCGAAGGCCTGCAGATCGGCGCCGGGCCATTGCTGACGATACCTACAGCCACGGACCCGAGCCTCGGCACCGGTAAATGGCAGGCCGGCGTGGCCGCCGTGGTGGTCGATCCCAAGCCGGCCCGGCTGCTGGGCATGCTGGTGCAATGGCAGCATTCGTTTGCCGGCCAGAGCGGCCGCCCGACCGTCCAGTCACTGACCGCCCAGCCCTTCATGATCTACAACCTGCCGCGCGGCTGGTATGTGCGGTCGACCGGGACGTGGACTTTTGACCTGCAGCACGGCACCTACTACGTGCCTGTCGGCCTTGGCGCCGGTAAGGCGTGGAAAGAAGGCCACACGATCTTCAATGCCTTTGTCGAGCCTCAGTATTCGATACTGCATCGCGGCACTGGCGTCCCGCAGTGGACGATCTTTGCGGGGCTCAACATGACCTTCGGAAAATGACACGAACCTGGCGCGCTCTGGTGACGATGGTCTGGCTGGTGGCGCTGCCCGCCGTGGCGCAGGCAGAGCCAGACGCGCCCGCCGATAGGGCCGCCGATAGGGCCGCCGATACCGCCGCCGGTCCAGTGTCGCCCGGCACGCCGGCGCCCAAGCCTAAGCTGTCGTTCTTCGACCCGGAGGACGGCATGCTCGACATGAGCGACTTCCTGCTGCACCACAAGGGCGCCTTGCCGGTGCCGACGATCATCACCGAACCAGCCGTGGGCTATGGCTTCGGGCTGGGTCTGGCGTTTTTTTCGGAATCGATGGCCGAGGCCGCGCAGCACGCCAGGGAATCGGGCAAGGGACCGGCGCCGCCGAACATTACGGCAGTGGGTGGGGCTTACACGGAAAACGGCACATGGGCAGCCGGTGCCGCGCATTTCCATACATGGGGCGGTGACCGCATCCGCTATCTGGGCGCCATCGGCAAGGTCAATGCCAATCTCGATTACTTCGGCGCACTGAACCAGCCGCGTGCCTATTCGCTGGACGGCTTTGTGCTGGTGCAGCAGTTACTCTTCCGCGTCGCCGATTCGCATTGGTATATCGGTCCGCGCTATGTCTACGCCGATACCTCGGCCACTTTCAAGTTTGGCACGTCGCCCAATGAGCTTGCGCCGCTGGAAAAGGACCAGCGCATCGGCAAGGGCGGCATCGTCATCGACTACGACTCGCGCGACAACATCTTCTATCCGAACAAGGGCATTTACGCGGAATTTGAAGCGCAGTTCGCGCGCGGTGGCCTGGGCAGCACCCAGAGCTTCAACATGTACAACGCACGCGGCTTCACGTGGCTGCCGTTGTCGCGCAAGTGGATTCTCGGCCTGCGCGCCGATACGAAATTCTCAAGCGGCGACGTGCCGTTCTACGCGCAACCGTATGTGGACCTGCGCGGCGTGCAGAAGGGCCGCTATCAGGACCGCAATGCGGTGGTTGCCGAGGCGGAACTGCGCTGGGATGTGACGCCGCGCTGGTCGGTGCTGGCGTTTACCGGTACCGGCAAGGCATATGGCCGCTGGCATGACTTCTCGGACGCCACCACGGTCTTCAGCGTCGGGGGCGGTTTCCGCTACATGATCGCGCGTAAGCTGGGCCTGTCGATGGGGCTCGACGTGGCGCATAGCAAGGGCCAGAACGCGTTCTATATCCAGGTCGGCAGCGCCTGGCACTAGGCGCCGCCTGACCCGGCTTACACCACGGCGGGGAAGTCGAGCGTGGTGTCGTTGACGCGGTTGATCATGTTGGTGAACAGGATCGCGCTGATGGCCTGGATGGCTTCAACGATCTGCGTGTCGGTGTAGCCCACGGCACGTACCGCTTCCACGCTGGCAACCGGCACCGTGCCACTGGTGCCGACCAGTTCCACGGCAAAGCGCGTCAGCGCATCGATCTTCGCATCTTCCGGAAAGCTGCCACGGCGTAGCTGCTGCGTCTGTTCCACGCTGAGGCCGGCCATCTTGGTCGCCGTCAGCGTATGGGCAGCCAGACAGTAGTCACAACCACTATGTTCGCTGACGGCCAGGTTGATCGCCTCAAGCTCCTTTGCGGACAGCGCGCCTTGCTTCAGCACGGCATTGGTCTGCAGGGCCTGGGCCAGCACCGCCGGTGCGTTGCTGCCGATGGTGGCATAAGCGTTGGGCACCTTGCCAACGGCCTTGCGGATGGCGCCAAACAGTTCCGCGGTCTGGCCAGTGGCTTCGGGGACGGCGATCGTGTGCAGACGGGTGGTCATGATATTGCTCCTTCGGATATCCAATCGGTACAGGGTTGATGTCGGTGGCCACGTTCGATGTGCGGCGCTTCCTTGGACTTAATGGTAGGTGCGCTGGAGATCCGGATGGATTAGAATCCGCTCAACTTTTTGCCCGATCGTCTCACTCCAACCGATGGACAGTCTTAGCGAACTGGTGCGCCTGCTGGCGCCGTCCGGCACCGTCGACCTGCATTGCCGTGTAGCTGGCGCGTGGTCAGCCCATAACGCGCAGGCGGCGCCCGGTCACGTGCCATACCACGCCATCCTGGACGGCCAGGCGGATGTGGCGATGGGCGCCGACAACCTTCGCGTGGCGGCGGGCGATGTATTGCTGTTTCCGCACGGCGCGGCGCACACGCTGTCCGGTGTGCACGGCGGCAAGTCCCGCCCTGCGGAATCCCGCCATTTCAACGGCGTGGTGACCGAAATCACGGTGCCAGGCGCCGCCGCGCCGCTCGATATCCTTTGCGGGACATTCATGCTCGGCAGTTCCGCCGATGTGTTGCTGCGCGCGCTGCCGGAGATGCTCTGCGTCAGGACGGCGGGCGGGGGCGATGCCGGCCTGAACTGGCTGCGCGGCCTGATCGGCATGATGCATGTGGAGGCGGACGCCCCAGGGCCGGGCAGTACGGCGATCATCGCCGATCTGTCCACCGCGCTGTTCACCGTGCTGCTGCGCACGCTGATCTCCCAGGGATTGGTTTCGCATGGCGTCATGGCGTTGATGGCCGATGCCCGGCTGGCGCGCGCCGTGGATGCCGTTGTGCAGCATCCCGAAAAACCGTGGACGGTGGATAGCCTGGCCGAGGTGTGCAATGTCTCGCGCGCGACGCTGGCCCGCCGCTTCGCGCAACTGGGCATCACGCCGCTGGAACTGGTTACCACGCTGCGCATGGAGCGCGCCGCACGGCTGCTGCGCAAGGATGGACTCTCGGCGGCGGCCGTGGCGGAACAGTGCGGCTACGCATCGCAGGCGGCGTTTGGCCGGGTGTTTACGCAGCATTTCGGCGTGGGCCCGGGGGCGTATCGCCGCCAGCAGCGCGAACTGCGCAGCGCCCGTGGCGCGGCCACGCCCACGGAGGGTGCCGCATGAGCAAGGCAAAGTCCGCCTCACGCGCGACCGTGCGCGCCAATGACAACTGGGACGACTACCGCTACTTTCTGGCAGTGGCGCGCGGCGGCACGTTGTCGGCCGCCGCCGCACAGCTTGGCACGGAGCACACGACCGTCGCGCGGCATATTCAGGCGCTGGAAAAGGTCTTGAACACACGCCTGTTCCACAAGAGCCATGTCGGCTACGGATTGACGTCCGCCGGCGAACGGCTGCTGGCCACGGCCGAGGCCATTGAAAGCGCGCTGCTGGCATCGAAGGCCGCCGCCGCTGGCGAACAGGACATCGCCGGAATCGTGCGCGTGGGCGCGCCGGACGGCTTCGGCAGCATGTTCCTGGCGCCGCGCATCCACATGCTGACGGCTCAGCATCCCCGGCTCGAAGTGGAAATTTTCGCGGCCGCGCGCCTGTTCAGCCTGACCCGGCGCGAGGCCGATATCGCCATCGGACTGTCCGGGGCCGATCATCTGCGCGTGGCATCGCGCCGGCTGACCGACTACCGCATGTTCGTCTATGGCACCAAGGCATATCTCAAGCAGGCGCCTCGGATTCGCACCAGGCAGGATCTGCTGGCGCATCCGTTCATCGGCTACGTCGAAGAACACCTGTTCTCGCCGGAGCTGAGTTTTGCCAGCGCGATTGGCGTCGATTATCACGCGCGCGTGCGGAGTACAAACCTGCTGACCCAGGTGCACGCCACGCTGGCGGGACAGTGCCTGTGCATCATCCCGGCCTATGTGGCCGCGGCATTTCCGTCGCTGGTGCCGGTGCTGGCGGACGAGGTGGAAGTGATACGGACCTTCCATATGCACGTGCACGAGGACCACTGGAAGGCGGCGCACGTGCGGGCCGTGGCGACATTCATCGCGGAGCAGGTCGACGCCAACGTCGAGCTGTTCATGACGGGCGCATCGTAGCGGCTGCCTGGTTGTGCATTAATGCACAACCGATGCGGATTTTCGGCATGTCGTTGTGCGGATATCAAGCGAATAATGGCGACGTTTTCCTCACGAAAGCCGCTACCGTGTCCGCCGCCCCTGCATCCGCCGCTGTTTCCTTCCGTCCGCGCCGCCTGTTGCGCACTGCCGCCCAGGTGGGCGCGCTGCTGGCCATCTGGTTCGCCGCGGACTGGCTGACCCGCGCGCTGGGCTGGTCGATGTCTCCGGGCGTGGTCGGACTGCTGGCCGTGCTGGGCCTGCTGCTTTCGGGCAAGGCTGAAGTGGGCTGGGTCAAGGACGGGGCGGACTGGCTGCTCGGCGAACTGGTGCTGTTCTTTATTCCGTGCGTGGTCGCCGTGGTGAACTACTTGCCGCTGTTCCGTTCGGAAGGGGTGCAGCTGACCATCGCGGTCACGGTCGGCACGATCCTGGTCATGGCCGCCACGGCACTGGCCGTCCACGCGGGATGCCGGCTGGAGCGGCGCCTTGCGCGGCTGCGCGGTGCGCCCGAGCAGGAGTAAGCAATGGTGTCGTTCCTGTGCCTGGCCTGGACCATCGCGCTCTATTTCGCGATCAAGCCGTTCTATCGGCGCAATCCCCGTATCTGGCTGTCGCCGGCAATCGTCGTGCCCGTGCTGTCGATCGCGGTGCTGCTGCTGGCCGACATTCCCTATACCGCCTACGTGGCCGATACGCGCTGGATGGTCTGGCTGCTCGGGCCGGCGACGATTGCCTTCGCCGTGCCGATCTACGAGCATCGCGGCATCGTGCGGCGCCATTGGCTGGCGCTGGCGTTTGGCGTGGTGGCGGGCATGCTCGTCGCAATGATCAGCGCACGCCTGCTGGCGGAAGCCTTTCACTTCAGCAACGAGATATCGCGCAGCCTTATGGCGCGCTCAGTTTCCACGCCCTTTGCCGTGGCGGTGGTGTCCCATACTGGCGGATCGGCGGACCTGGTGTCGCTGTTCACCGTGATGACCGGGTTGGTCGGCATGATGGTCGGCGATACGGTGCTGGCGCTGCTTCGGCTGCGCTCGCCCGTGGCGCAGGGCGCGTCCCTCGGTGCCGCGGCCCACGGTTTTGGCACCGCGCGGGCACGCCAGCGGCACACGGAGGAAGGCGTGGTCGCCAGCCTGACGATGGTGCTGGCCGGCGTGCTGATGGTGATCGCAGGCCCCGCGCTGACCGGTTGGATCACTTCGGTGATTGGCTGATGCCCTCGCTGTAGGACGTGTCTGACACCGCACGTCGGGGCAGACCGCTGGCGCCACGCGCCTTGCGAACTACACTGGCTGGACGATGACCTGTTCCACCCGCGGGAGGATGTCGCTATGGCCGCACGTTCCATTGCTTCGCTATCGATCAGCTTCGGGCTGGTTTCCATCCCGGTCAAGGTCTACTCGGCCACCGAAAGCAAGGCCGCGATCAGCTTCAACCTGCTGCACAAGGGCTGCGGATCGCGCTTGAGGCAGCAGTACATCTGCATAAAGGAAGACGTGGTGGTGGACCGTGCCGATATGGTCAAGGGCTACGAGTTCGAAAAGGACCGGTATGTGACCTTTACGCCGGAAGAACTCAAGACGCTGGAGGACGCGGCCGAGCAGACCATCGACATTGTGTCGTTCATGCCGGTGGGCGCCATTGATCCGATCTACTTCGACAAGGCGTATTACCTTGGCCCGGACAAGCGAGGCGCCAAGCCGTACAACCTGCTGGCCGAGGCGATGCGCGAAACCGGTACCTGCGCGCTGGCCAAGTGGGCCTGGAAGGGCAAACAGTACATGGTGCAGATTCGGGTGGGTGACGACGGGTTGATCCTGCAGCAGCTGCTCTACGCGGATGAAGTACGCGACATGGCGGATCTGCACGTCGAGCGCACCGATGTTGCGCCAGCGGAACTCAAGTTGGCCCAGCAGTTGATCGAGCAGAACGCGGTCGAAGGCTACGACGCCAGTGCCTATGTCGATGAGGAAAAGGCGCGCATCCTGGAGCAGATCGATAAGAGGATCGCCGGCAAGAAGATCACCGTGGCTGCGGAGTCGCCGCCGCCTTCGGGTGGCGAGGTCATCGACCTCATGGAAGCGCTGCGCAAGAGCATCGGATCCAACAAGCGGCAACCCGCCGCCAAGACGACGGGTAAGGCAGCGGCCAAGTCCAGCGCCGCCGAACCGCCGGCCCGCAAGACGGCACGGCGCGCTGCCGCAGCACCCGCCGAGGCACCAAAGCGGGCGGCGCGCAAGTAAGCGATGCAAGCCTATTCAATGCGCGATGTCCAGGCGTTGCTGGGCATTTCGCGTACCGTCGTCACAGCGCTGATCGCCGCCGGCGTGATCGCCCCCCGGCGCGGCGCGCGTCACGAATTCCGCTTCAGCTTTCAGGACGTGGTGCTGCTGCGCACGGCACAGTCGCTGCGTGAAGCGGGCATTCCGACCCGCCACGTCACGCGCTCGCTGCGCCGTTTGCAAGGCCTGGGCGAGGGCCGTCCGCCCACCGGTCTGCGCGTGACCGCCGTGGGCGGCGACGTCGCGGTGCAGGATCGACGTGGCAGATGGCATGTGGATTCCGGGCAGTTCGTGCTCGATTTCGACGAGGCGACGCCGCCCCAGGTGGCCGCGGAAGTGGTCGACCTGCGGCGCGCGCCCGAGCACCCGGCGCGGGATGACATCGATCCTGCGGGCTGGTTCGAACGGGGCGTTGCGCTGGAGCGGGTTGCGCCGGGCGATGCGGAAGCCGCGTATCGGCAGGCCGTTGCGCAGGCGCCCGATTTTCTCGATGCCTGGCTTAACCTGGGCTGCCTGCTCTGCGATCAGGGCCGTCTGCCAGAAGCCATCGCGCAGTACCGCACGGCGCTGGGTGGTCTGCCGCATCAACCGTTGATCCATTTCAACCTTGGCGTCGCTTTGGAAGACGCTGGTGCGATGCGTGAGGCGCTACAGAGTTACCACGCCTGCATCGAGCTGGCGCCGGATTTTGCCGACGCCCACTACAACGCCGCGCGACTGCACGAGGCACTTGGCGACCCGCATCGCGCCATCCGGCATTACAACCAGTATCGCAAGCTGGAGCCAGTGTTGTAGCCGGCACAGGGCCGTGGTCCATCCTTGATTGAGCCTGCTCAGGCCAGCGCGGTTTGCCAGAGCAGCGCGACGTTGAGCAGGATGATCAGGGCGGCCGAAGCGCCGGCTAGCACCAGCGGCACGCCTCGCACGCGCCACGCACCCATCAATCGGCGATCGGCGCCGAACAGGATCAGCGGCACCACCGCCAGCGGCAACGTTAGACTCAGCACAACCTGGCTGGCCACCAGCAGGCTGGCCGAGCCGTGCTCGCCGAAAGCCCATACCGCGGCCATCGCGGGCACGATCGCCACGGCGCGTGTCAGCAGCGCGCGCCGCATGCGCGACATCTTCAGATCGAGGAAACCTTCCATCACGGCCTGACCGGCCAGCGTACCGGTCAGCGTCGAATTGAGTCCGCATGCCAGCAGCGCAACGGCGAACAGCAGGCTGGCCAGATCGGAGTGCAGCAACGGTGCGAGCAGGCGATGGGCGTCGGCAAGGTCCTCGACATCGGTCAGCCCGTTCGCGTGGAACGTCGAGGCCGCGAGGATCAGCAGCGCGGCATTGATCAGGAAGGCAAAGCTGAGCGAGCCGAATGTGTCCAGATTCATGCCACGTAGGACGTCCACAAACGAGCGGCGGCGCGCGGGGCGGCTACCCGGTGGCGGCGTGAAGCGGCGCACCAGTGACGAATGCAGGTAGAGATTGTGTGGCATGACCGTGGCACCGACGATACCGGCCGCCAGCCACAGCATGCCTGCGTCGCGCACCAGGTCGGCCGACGGCGCCATGCCGCCGAGCACGGCGGCCCATTCCGGCTGCGCCATCGCCAGTTGAGCCACGAAGCACAGCGCCACCAGCAGGATCAGCCCGGCGACCATCGCTTCCATCGTGCGCTGTCCATAGCGCTGCACGGCCAGCATGGCGATGGTGACCACGGCGGCAATCAGCACGCCAACCCACAGCTTGACGTGGAACAGCAGTTGCAGGGCCACCGCGCTGCCAACGACCTCGGCCACGTCGCAGGCAATGATGGCGATCTCGCTGGCTATCCACAAGGCAATCGTTACGCGCCGCGGAAAACGTTCACGGCACAGCTGGGCAAGGTCGCGCCCGGTCACCACGCCCACTCGCGCGGCAATCCACTGCAACAACATGGCGACCAGGCTGGACAGTGCCACCACGATCAGCAGGCTGTATCCGTACTTGGCGCCGCCGGCGATGGCCGTGGCCCAGTTGCCGGGGTCCATGTAGCCCACGGCCACCAGCGCGCCGGCACCCAGGAAGGCAAGACGTGACCGACGTGCTGGCGGCGCGGCGGGCAGGGCGGCGGATTCGGTCGGCGGCGGCATGGTGTCGTCCATGAATGGCATAGGGTCGAGTGACCCTGATGCTGCATTCTATGACGTTGTTGAGAATTATTCCCAATTGGCTTTGGCTAATAGGGGCATTGCCATTGCCAGGCGCTCGCCGCCGAGGACGGGGGAAACTACCGGCTCCAGCCCCCGCCGCTGGCGCGTCCCGCCAGCTTGACGGGCCCGCAGCAGGCGCAGGATGCGCCGTGGCTGGCGCTGCCGCTATCGTTGGTGCCGCCACCCAGACCAGGTGCGGCGACAAGTGCACGCGAGGCCGGGCTGCCGCAGCCGGGACAGACGGCCGGCTCATCGCGGCGCGCGATGGGTCGCAGTTCGGAAAAATCTCCGCAGGTTGTGCATCGATAGTCGTAGGTCGGCATTGCCGCTCCAGGGACAGGGCCAGGTTGGCGACCAGCTTAGCTCAATCCATCGCGGCGTGGGCAAGGTTGTCGTCATCGGAATGCTTCTTGCCGGGCCGGATCAGTGCGATCAGCGGCACGACGACCAGCGTGGCAATGAACATCGCCTTGAAATCGTTGAGATAGGCAATCATGGCTGCCTGCTGGTTGATGGTCTGGTTCAGCAGCGCCAGATCCACGCGCGAACCATGCGCCAGCATCGATTGCAGCGCCGGGTTGTATGGACTGACGTGAGCGACGAGGTCGCTGTGCGCCACCTGCGTGTTGCGCGTCATCAGCGTCTGGATCAGTGAAATGCCGATGCTGCTGCCGATATTGCGCATCAGGCTGTAGGTGGCCGTGCCATCGGCCCGCAGGTGTGGGGCCAGCGTCGAGAACGTCAGCGCGGACAGTGGCACGAAGACGAGCCCCAGGCCAAAGCCCTGGATCACACCGGGCCAGACGATATCGGACACCGACAGCACGATCGTATAGCCCATCATCTGCCAGAGCGCGAACGCCGAGATCAGGAAGCCGGACAGCAACAGCAGGCGAGCGTCCACGCGCCGCAGCAGGCGACCCGCCAGCATCATCGCCACCATCGTGCCAATGCCCGAGGGCGCCGTCACCAGCCCGGTGGTGGCCACGGGATAGCCCATCAGGTTTTGCAGCATGGGCGGCAGTAGCGCGCGCGTGGCATACATCACGGCCCCGATCACGAAGATGAAACACGCCCCGGTAACGAAGTTGCGGTCCTTGAGCAGCGTCGACCGGAAGAACGACCGTTCCCCGGCCGTAGCCGTATGCACGATGAAGTAGGCGAACGCGATCACGCACAGCAGCGCCTCGATACGGATTTCGAGCGAACTGAACCAGTCGAGCTGCTCGCCACGATCGAGCATTGCCTGCAGGGCGCCGATGGCCAGGCTCAGCGTGGCAAAGCCGAACGCGTCAAAGCGCATGCTGCGGGCGGGCGCCCGATTGGGCAACGTGGACAGGACGCCGAACAGCGCAAACGCGCCAATCGGCACGTTGATGAAGAATACCCAGCGCCAGTTGTAGCTGTCGGTCAGCCAGCCGCCCAGCGTGGGGCCGAGGATCGGCCCCACCATCACGCCCATGCCCCAGACGGCCATCGCCTGGCCCTGGCGCGAGGGCGGATTGATATCGAGCAGGATCGATTGCGAGAGCGGCACCAGCGCGGCGCCGAAGATCCCTTGCAGCAAACGCGCCGCCACGATCTGCGTCAGCGAATCGGCCATGCCGCACAGTGCGGATGCCACCGTGAAGCCACCGATCGAAATCGCCAGCAGTTTCTTCACGCCGAGCTGGTCGGACAGCCAGCCGGTCAACGGCGTGGCAATCGCCGCCGCCACGATGTAGGAGGTCAGTACCCAGGTGATCTCGTCCTGCGAGGCCGACAGCGTGCCCTGCATATGGGGCAACGCCACATTGGCGATGGTGCTGTCGAGCGTCTGGATCAGGGTGGCCAGCATGATCGACAACGTGATCATCGGCCGATTGATCGGCGGACCGGTGTGCGCGGCAGGCGCGGGAACCACGGAGGACATGGGGGCTGGTTCGTGAAATTAATAAGCGTGCTTATTATAGTGTCACGGCAATTCCCATGAATCAGGGTTTTTGTCAGGAAAAGGAACCCTGCAACTCCCTATAATCGCGCGCATGGAAAAGAATCTCGAAAAGCGCTTCGGCTTTCTTGTGGCGGACGTGGGCCGGTTGTCCGGCAAGCGGTTCGACGACCTGTCGCGCTCCACCCTCGACCTCACGCGCGCCCAGTACCGCGCGATGGCCTACCTGTCGTTTCACGGTGAAATGAACCAGGCCGCGCTGGCGGACCTGATGGAAGTGGCGCCAATCTCGGCCGGCCGGCTGCTCGACCGCATGGAAGAGGGCGGCTGGATCGTACGGCGTCCCAACCCCGACGACCGCCGCGAACGCATGGTGCGCATGACGGATAAAGCCGACCAGGCGCTGGACGCCGCGCAGCACGTAGGCGACGT
Source organism: Cupriavidus sp. 291-E7 (assembly GCF_057798835.1). Classification (NCBI taxonomy): domain Bacteria; kingdom Pseudomonadati; phylum Pseudomonadota; class Betaproteobacteria; order Burkholderiales; family Burkholderiaceae; genus Cupriavidus; species Cupriavidus sp. 291-E7. The sequence continues at coordinate 111,606 of NZ_JBYOJV010000014.1, read as the reverse complement.
GGTGACGGCGCAAGCCCTCGGCGGCTTCAGCGAGGCCGAAATCGAGCAGTTCCTGGAATTCCTCCAGCGCGCTCGGGGCAATCTCTCCCGCCCGCAGCAAGGCTGAAACGGCAATGTCGGCAGCGCTGTCATATCGCGCCCATGCGCCGCTGATCGATTCGTTGCTGCAGGAGATCGGGCTGTCAGGTTCGTCGCTGAGCGGACTCGTGCCCGGTGCGGCGCAGGCCGCATCGCATGGTGAGAATGGAGCGAATGGCGCTCATGGCGCCAACGGTGCGGACGGTGTCGCGGCATTGCCGTCGGCCGCTTCGCGCGGCGAGCGGCGCGACGCCTGATCCAGGCAACTCCGGCCGGGCTGGTCCGTGCCGGCCGGAAATGCGACTTCCACGGTCAGGCCACCGCCGCGGGTCTCGTTGAGAGCGACGGTGGCGCCATGAATCCGCGCAATTTCGCGGACGATGGACAGGCCCAGCCCGCTGCCGTCTCGGCTGGTGCTGGCCGCGCCGCGATAGAAGCGCTTGAACACCGATTCGCGCTCGAACGGCGCCACGCCGGGGCCGTTGTCTTCGACGAGCAGACGATGCCCGTCCACACGCACCGTTACCATACTGCCGGCGCCCGCGTAGCGAATGGCATTGTCGATCAGGTTGCCCAGCAGTTCCTGCAACAGTTCGGGCTGCCCGTCGATTTCGTGCGCATCGTCGCCTTCGTCACCTTCGTAGCCGAGGTCGACGTCATGCTGCCGCGCCAGCGGTGCCCAGTCGAGCGCCACCTGCTGCGCAAACTGACCCAGGCATATTGGCTTGAGCGTGGGCGCGTAGCCGCTATCAGGCTCCAGCCGCGACAGTGACAGCAGTTGCGCCACTTCCTTCGCCGCCTGCCTGACCGAGCCATTCAGGCGCTCGACGTGCACGCGCACGCTGGCCAGATCCGTTTCACGCAGCGCCAGTTCCGATTCCGCCTGGATGATGGCGAGCGGCGTCTTCAACTGATGCGCGGCATCGGCAAAGAAGCGCTTGCGACCCTGCACCATGCGATGCAGGCGCGCCACGTACTGGTTAACCGCGGATACCAGCGGCCGTGTTTCCAGGGGCAGCGAGGTATCGCCGATCGGATCGAGATCGTCGGGGCCGCGCGTTGCCACGGCATCCGATAGCCGATGCAGAGGCTGCAAGCCACGGCGCACACCAAACCATACGATCACCAGTGCCAGGCTGACCAGCATCAGTTCCTGCAGCAGCGAGCCGACGAGGATCTCGTTGGCCAGATGCTCGCGGGGTTCGGTGGACTCGGCCACCAGCACCCACACCAGTTGCGTGCGCGCGGATCGTACATCGTGCAAGGGCAGCGCCATTGCGGCCATCCGCACCGGCGTGCCGCGAAAGTCCGCATCGTAGAACTGGGTGCGATAGAGCGAGCGCACCGGGCCGGGCGGCATCGGCAAGTCGTCGTAGCCCGTGATGGTGGCGCCGTGATCGTCACGAATCCGGTAATAAACGCGCGAGCCGGCTTCCGCGTCGAAGACTTCCAGGGCCAGGTAGGGGACTTCGACTTCCACGCGGCCATCGCGCAGCTTGATGCCCTCGCGCATGGCTTTCAGCGAGGCGGCCAGCGTGCGGTCGAATGCCTGATGGGCGGCAGACATGGCGCGGCGGTCGGTCAGCCACATGTCCAGCGCCAGCAGCAGCACCAGTGGCAACAGCAGCCAGAGCGTCAGTTGCAGCCGTAGGCTGCCTGCCTTCATGACCCCGTGCCCGCTTCGGCGGTGCCGCGCGCCTCCAGCAGGTAGCCCAGGCCGCGCAGCGTGACGATGCTGACGCCGGTGCCTTCCAGCTTCTTGCGCAAGCGGTAGACGTAGATCTCGATGGCGTCGGCGTTGACCGACTCGTCGATGCCGAAAATCTTCTCGGACAAGGCGGACTTGTTCACCGCCCGGCCATCGCGCAGCAGCAGGATCTCCAGCACGGCCCGCTCGCGTCCGGTGAGCTGCAGCAGCTCACCGTTCAGCGTAAAGGCCCGGCTCACACTGTCGTAGTGCAACGGGCCGCAGGCCAGCCCGGTGCGGTCGTGGCCATGACTGCGCCGTATCAGTGCCCGCGCGCGTGCTTCCAGCTCGGTCAGCGCAAACGGTTTGGCCAGGTAGTCGTCGGCGCCCAGGTCCAGCCCGCGCACGCGGTCTTCCACCGAGCCGTGGGCGGTCAGGATGAGCACCGGCAGGGGATTGCGACGCGCGCGCAGGCGGCGCAGCACTTCCAGGCCGTCAAGGCGCGGCATGCCAATGTCGAGGATGGCCAGTGCGTAATCTTGCGTCGTCAACAAGTGATCCGCGCTGGCCCCGTCATGCATGCAGTCGACTGTGAAGCCGCTCTGGCTCAGCGATTCCACGAGGGAGTTGGCCAGTTTCAGGTTGTCTTCGGCAAGCAGGATACGCATGGGGATACAGCGGGCAGGGGTCTACAAGAGTCGCGCTGGAGTGATACCTGTAACCGTCCCGCATGCCTAGATGGGGAAACTCCCAATCGTGGTGCATTTTCCACGGCCAAAATCGCAAGGTCTTCGAAAGCGAACTGAAAGTGAGCCCCCCATACCATCCGCTCCATTCACGAAGTACTAGAAAAAAGGAGACTGAGGATGAAACGGAAGGCAGTGGCCCTGGCCGCGTTGGGTTGCGTGGTATCGGGCGGCGCAGCGGCGCAATCGAGCGTGACGCTGTACGGTCTGGTGGACTCGGGCATCGAATACGTGAATCACGCCGCCGCCAACGGCAGCTCGACCGTCAAACTGGTTTCGGGTGGCAAGAACACCTCCCGCTGGGGTCTGCGCGGTTCGGAAGACCTCGGTGGTGGCCTGAAGGCCATCTTCACGCTGGAATCGGGCATCGCCATCGACACCGGCAAGCTCGACACCGACAACACGCTGTTCGATCGCCGCGCGTGGGTGGGTCTGCAGGACAAGACGCTGGGTAGCGTCCGTCTGGGCCGCGACTTCACCACGACCTATGACTTCATGTTGCCGTTCGACCCGATGGGTTACGCGCCGAACTATTCGTGGGCCACGTCGTCGACGGCCACGGGCGGCCGCAAGGACGGCATGTTCTCGCGCTCGGCCAACATCGTGCGCTATGACGGCCAGTTCGGGCCGGTGAAGGTGGGCGGCACGATGTCGTTCGGAGAAGTGCCGGGCAGCTTCAAGAGTTCCTCGAAGTACGATCTGGGCCTGGGCTACAACGCCGGCAATTTCGCCGCCGCCGTGACCTGGGACCGCCAGATGGGCGCGGGCACCAGCACCACGCCGGCAGACAGCACGGACTACATCCAGGGCATTCACGCTGGCGCCAGCTATGACTTTGGCCCGCTGTCGGTGTACGCCGGGTATCGCAACTACCGCAAGACGTTCACCACGACGGCTGCCAAGCAGTTGAGCGATATGTACTGGGTGGGCGCGGCGTACGACTTCACGCCGGCATTCACGCTGTACGGCGCGGTCTACAAGCAGAACATCAAGGGCGACACGAACGGAGATCCGATCTTGATCTCGATGCGTGCCCAATACAATCTTTCCAAACGCACCTCAGCGTACCTGTCCGCAGCGTACGCCAAGGCGCGCAATGGTCAGAACGTGAGTGTCTCGCGTGATTTCGTTGGCTATGCCAACAATCAGGTCGGTGTGACGGCGGGCCTGCAGCACCGCTTCTGATCGTTGTTTCAAGGCTGCCGTGGTGGGTGGCCTTCCGGCGGCGCGAGGGGCTCGCGCCGCCGGTTTTTCGTTTGATGTCTCCCGTCAGCCTGACGCCGCTCCGGAATCAATTGGCACCGCTCACACGCCATACGCGGTTGCCCACGTCGTCGGCCACCAGCAGGCCACCGCGCTTGTCGACCGCCACGCCAACCGGACGCCCTTACGCGTTGCCTTCGGCGTCGAGAAATCCGCTGAGCACGACGGGCGGTGCACCGGCCGGAGGCTGTCCGACTAGGACAGCAGGCCATGCCGCTCGTGCCATTCCCGCAGCGATTCCTCGGGCCAGGTGCCAACGCGGAGGTGGCCCTTGCCGCGTGGCACATCGACCCACGGCGGGGCGTAGTCCATGCCGGCTTCCACAACGTCGGGCGGCTTGGGTAGCAGGGTATCGATGGCGCCGGCATAGGGATGGACGAGGTCGGGCCAGCGCGGGTCCCACATCCAGAGTGGACTGCCGCACAGCTTGCAGAAATGGCGGTATCCCTTCGAACGCACCGGCCGCTTGCCCGGCTCGCGCATCACCGCATGAAAGTGGGCGACGTTCTTCTGGCCGCTCACGCGCAGCGTGTGGGCGTCGCCGCCGAGATTGATGCCATAGCCGCCGCTGCCGCCGGTTTTACGGCAGATCGAGCAATGGCATCGCATGTACGGGTAAGGTGAATCGGATTCGAGGCTGAACTGCACGGCACCGCATTGGCACGAACCTTCGAGATGCATGGCCACTCCCTCGCGTCGCATGTTCGATGCGGTTCAGTGTGGGCGACACAAGCACGGCAGGCAAGCGCCGCAAACCGCAAATATCGCCAAAAACTGTGGTGTTGTCAGACGCTGTCTGTCAGCGCCCGCGAGTTTTTGTAAGGAGATATGTGAATGCGGCACGTGGGGCACCATGTGACTTCTAAACTGGTGACGCGGTGGGAAACAACGTACCCGTCGTTTTCGAAGACAACCACCTGAGAGGTCTCAAATGTCCAAGCAACGAACCATTCGCACCATTCGTACCACTTCGCTGATTGGGGCCCTGGCGGCCGGCATGATCTCTGTCACCGCCTTTGCACAGACCACGACCGCACCGGCCGATACTTCGACCGCGGTGCCGCCGGGTTCGGTCCAGATTCAGCCGCCGAAGGACCCGCTCGTGGAACGCCGCGAGGCACGCAAGGCCGCCAACGATCAGTACAAGGCCGAGAAGAAGGCCGCCAAGAGCGACTACAAGCAGGACATGAATGCCGCCAAGACGGAGCGCAAGGACGCCAAGAAGTCTGCCGACGAGGCCGCCAAGGCCGAGTTGCAAAGCGGTACGACGAAACAGTAAGGCTTGATGCCTGCGATGTCCGCCGCCCCTCGCTCATGCATGGGCGAGGGGCGCGCCTGAAAGAGGGCGCTCAACTCAACGCTCAACTCAAACCAGCCGCGCCCCCGGCCACGCCCCCGACATCACGATATTGCGCACGGACTGCCTGACCGTCTGCATGATGTCCCATAGTTCGGGCACCACCGGCCGATTGCGCGCCGTGGTCATCGCCACCTGGCGCGTCACGACAGGATCGATCAGCCGCGCCGAATGTAGCCGGCCCTGGGCCACGCGATCGGCCACGGCGGCAAACGGCAACAGCGTTGCGCCGCAGCCATCCTCCACGAGCCGCATCGCCACCGTATTCGAAGCATCGCATTCCATTGCCATGTTCAGCGTGGTGCCGACGCGCGCCGCCAGGGACTCGGCCAGCACGCGCAGGCCATGCGACGTGCTGGGCAGGATCAACGGCACTTCACCCAGGCGCCGCGCCTGGAACGTGGGGCCAAGATGGCTCCACGACGTGGGCGCCACCAGCGTCAGGTCTTCTTCCAGCAGCACGTCCACCTTGAGCGCGCCTTGCTGCTCCGGCAGGTAGAGCAGGGCCACGTCGATGTCGCCGGCCGCCAGCCACGCCAGCACCGGATTCGCCAACCCTTCCACAAAGCGCAGCTTCGTCGCCGGAAAACGCTGCTTCAGTGCCGTGCCGATGGCCGCGAACGCGGTATTAGCAATGGTCGGCTGCGCGGCGATCACGAGTTGTGAAGGTCCTTGCGCCGTCGAGGCCCGTACCGCGGCGCGCGCTTCGGTCAGTGTGGCCGCCACCTGCCGGGCGTAGCCCAGCAAGGTGTTGCCCGCTTCAGTCAGCACCACGCCACGGCCGCTGCGATGAAACAGCCGCGTGTCGAGCGCCGCCTCAAGCCGGGCAATCTGGCGGCTTACCGTCGACTGGTCCGCACCCAGCTCAAGCGCGGCACGCGAGATGCTCTGCGTGTTGGCCACGCAGACAAAGCACGCCAGGTCTTCAGAGTTCAGCGCGGACGTCATGGCCGATGTCAGGCCGGCTTCGGCGTGTCGCCGATTGCAAATGACGACATGTGCTCGATCGCCTTGACCAGGCCGGAGTGATCCCAGCCCGCGCCGCCTTGCGCCACGCAGACGTTGAACAACTGCTGCGTCGAAGCCGTATTGGGCAGGCCCAGTCCCAGATGCTTGGCCGTGGACAGGGCCAGGCTCAGGTCTTTCTGGTGCAGTTCGATGCGGAAGCCGGGGTTGAATGTCCGCTTGATCATGCGTTCGCCGTGCACTTCCAGGATCTTCGAGCTGGCAAAGCCGCCCATCAGCGCCTGGCGCACGCGCGCCGGATCGGCGCCGGCCTTGGCGGCCAGCACCAGCGCCTCGCTGACGGCCTCGATGGTCAGGGCCACGATCACCTGGTTGGCCACCTTGGCTACCTGGCCGTCGCCGGCGTTGCCGACCAGCGTGATGTTCTTGCCCATCAACTGCAGCAGCGGCAGCACCTTGTCGAAGACGTCCTGCTTGCCGCCGGCCATGATCGACAGCGTGGCTGCCTTGGCGCCGACTTCGCCGCCCGACACCGGGGCATCGACATATTCGCAGCCGAGTTTTTCGATTTTCGCGGCGAACTCGCGCGTCTCGATTGGCGAGATCGAGCTCATGTCCACCACGATCTTGCCCTTGCTCAAACCCTCGGCAACACCGTTTTCGCCAAACAGCACGCGCGCCACGTCGGGCGTGTCGGGCAGCATCAGAAAGACGATGTCTGCCTGCCGTGCCACTTCGGTGGCGCTGGCGCACGCCTGTACGCCCTTGTCCTGCAGGTCCTTGGGCACGCCGCTGCGCGTGTGCGCATAGACGGTATGGCCGCCTGCCTGAAGGTGTTCCGACATGGGCTTGCCCATGACGCCGAGTCCGATAAATCCGAGCTTGCTCATGTTTCTATCCGGTTGAAATGGTTTCAGGACGCAAAGCGTTCGCGCAGCGCGCGCGCCGCATCGCGCAACAAGACGTGGTCAAGGCCGACGGCCACGAAATGCGCACCCATGTCCAGGTAGCGGCGGGCGTCGGCTTCCACCGGTGTCAGCGTGCCGATGGCCTTGCCGGCTTTGTTGGCCGCGTCGTAGATCCGCTGCACGGCCGCTTGCACGTCGGGATGGTTCGGGTTGCCCAGGTGGCCGTAGGCGGCGGCCAGGTCGTTCGGGCCGATAAAGATGCCGTCGACGCCCGGCTCCGCGCAGATCTCGTCGATGGCTTCCACGCCCTTGCGGCTTTCCACCTGCACCAGCACGCAGATATTGTCGTTGATGGTCTTGAAGAAGTCGGGCAGGGTGCCATAGCGGTTCTGCCGCTGCACGCCCGAGACGCCGCGAATGCCATCGGGCGGGTAGCGCGTCGCACGTACCGCGCGGCGGGCTTCCTCGGCCGATTCCACGAACGGAATCAGGAAGTTGTAGAAGCCGATATCGAGCAGCCGCTTGATCATCACCGGGTCGTTCCACGGCGGCCGCACCACGGGCGCGCTGACACTGTCTTTCAGCGCCATCAGTTGCGGCGCAAAGGTCAGCACGTCATTGGGCGAATGCTCGCCATCGAGCAGCAGCCAGTCGAAGCCGGCCAGGCCAACGATCTCGCTGGTCACGGGCTGGCCCAGCGAACTCCACAGGCCGATCAGGCGTTTGCGCGCGAGCACGTCCGCACGGAATTTGTTGGGCAGCGGTTGGATCTGCGGCAGGTGAGGGGTGTTGGTCATCCTGTAACTCCTGTTCAATCGGCCGCCAGCGCGGAGAGCGGGCCGGGCGATTTGCCGCGCGCCTGCAGCACGCGCGCGGCCGCATCGTCAAGCTGGGCCAGCGTGCTGCTGTCCACGGGAATGTATTCGGCACGCGCGCGGCGCCATGCGCGCTCGGGATCTCCGGGCAAGCGGATCGAATCGGTGCCGGGCTGCAGGCGCGACGCCTTCATCCATTCGACAAACGCCTCGACCTCATGGCCAAACGTGGTGCTGCTGCCAAGCCGCGCGGGATCGAAGATGATGGCCAGCATGTTGTTCCACACCGCATGCTCGTGCGTGAGCGTTTCAGGGCGGATCGTATGACCGCCCGTCACGGCGGCGCCCAGCAGTTCGCACATGACGGCGAGCACGTAGCCCTTGTGCTCGCCGAACGTGCGCAGCGCGCCCTGCGGCGCGCCTGGATGCGGGAACATGACAGCGGGATCGTCGGTGGGATTCCCGTGCGGGTCCATCAGGCATCCCGGCGGCACCGGCACGCCCTTGTTGTGGGCCACGCGCACCTTGCCCAGCGCAATGGCGCTGGTGGCAAAGTCCAGAACCAGCGGCGGCTGCCCGGCCACCGGCACGCCGATCGTGAACGGATTGGTGCCGAAGCGCGGATCGTAGCCGCCATGCGGTGCCACGATCGGCTTGGATAGCACGTTGACGAAGTGGATCGAGATCATGCCGGCGGACGTGGCCTGTTCGGCCCAGTGCCCCACGCGGCCAAGATGGTGCGACCTGCGCAACCCCAGCACGCACACGCCATGCTCTCTGGCGCGCTCGATCCCAAGACTCATGGCCTGCTCGGTCACTGCCTGGCCCATGCCGCGATTGCCATCCAGGCTCAGGATGCCGCCCGACTCATGGACCACGCTCACCTGCTGGTTCAGTTGCAGCTGATCGGCCTGCCACGACAACACGTACTTCGGAATCATGCCCACGCCGTGCGAGTCGTGACCGGACAGGTTGGCACCCACCAGGTGATCGGCGGTCAGCGTCGCCTCGCGGGCATCGGAGCCGGCCGCCAGCCACAGGTCCACAACCCATCGATGCAGGCCGGCGGTCGGAATACGGTGATCACTCATGCTTACTCCAGGTGAATGTTGGCGACCTTGATCAGGTTTGCCCATTTGGCGACTTCGCTTTTCTGGAAACTGCCCAGCTCGGCAGGGCCGGCGCCCGACGGCTCCACGCCCATCGAAGCGAGCTTGGCGCGCACGTCGGGCTGGCGGATGATCTTGCCGATCTCGGTCGACAGTTTGTCGACGACGGGCTTGGGCGTGCCTGCCGGCGCAAAGATGGCTTGCCAGGACACGATCTCGTAACCCTTGAGGCCCGATTCATCCATTGTCGGCACATCGGGCAATTCCCCGGCGCGCTTGCTGCCAGTGGTGGCCAGTGCGCGGAACTTGCCGGATTGAATCATCGGGATGGCGGCCAGGCTGTTCTCGAAGACCAGGTCCACCTGGTTGCCCAGCAGCGCCTGCACGGCCTGGCTGCTGCCCTTGTACGGCACGTGGGTCATGCGCAGGCCGGCCATGTTGGCGAACAGTTCGGCGGCCAGATGCTGCGACGTGCCGTTACCGGATGACCCGAAATTGACCGCGCCCGGCTTGGCCTTGGCAGCGGCGATCACGTCCTGCACGCTTTTCCACGGGCTGCTGCTGTTGACCACCAGCACGTTCGGCAGCGTGCCGATCAGCGTGATCGGCTGGAAGTTCTTGACCGGGTCATACGGCATCTTCGGATACAGGCTCACGTTGATGGCGTGCGAGCTGATCGTGCCGCCCAGGATCGTGTAGCCATCGGGCGTGGCCTTGGACACGTAGTCCGAGCCGATATTGCCGCCCGCGCCGGCGCGGTTTTCCACGACGACGGATTGCCCCAGTGCCACTGACAGTTTCTGGCCGATCAGGCGACCCAGCAAATCGGTCGTGCCGCCGGCGGCAAACGGCACCACATAAGTGATCGGCTTGCTCGGATAGTGGTCGGCCGTCTGTGCACCGGCCTGCGAGGCGACGGCCATGCATCCGGTACAAAGCACGGCCAGCACCGGCCGCATGAGTCGATTGGGGAAAATCATGCTGTGTCTCCTGATTGCGCGAACGTTTGGTTGCGGCATTCCAGCGTCGTTTATGGTTCCGCCTGGCGGGACGGGAAGAACCCGTGGGCGGACCGGGGCGTTTCGTGCTGCGCCCCGCCAGCAAATTTACATGGACACTTACCCGGCCGACTTGCAGAATTTGCATAACAGAAATGCACGATAGGCCGCGCAGCGCCGCGCGTCAAACGGAACAATCGCAGACATTCGCCTGACCGGACATCGCCATGACTTCCACTCCTGCTCAAACGGCCCGCACTGGCGGCCGCGTTCTCGTTGACCAGCTTCGTATCCACGGTACCGAGCGCATCTTCTGCGTGCCGGGCGAGAGTTTTCTCGATGTTCTGGATGCCCTGCACGACCAGCCCGCCATCGATCTGGTGGTCTGCAAGCACGAGGGTGCGGCGGCCAATATGGCCGAGGCCGACGGCAAGCTGACCGGCCGCCCGGGCATCTGCTTCGTGACGCGCGGACCGGGCGCCACGCATGGCAGCATCGGCGTGCATATCGCCCAGCAGGACTCGACGCCGATGATCCTGTTCGTCGGCCAGATCGCGCGTGAGCACAAGGGCAGGGAAGCGTTCCAGGAGGTGGACTACGCAGCGGTGTTCGGGTCGATGGCCAAGTGGGCGGCGGAAATCGACGATCCCGCGCGGATTCCCGAGATGGTGGCGCGGGCCTTTCAGGTGGCCACGTCGGGCCGGCCCGGCCCGGTGGTACTGGCGTTGCCCGAAGACGTGCTCGATGGCTTGGTCGATGTTGCCGATGCCACGCCATTCCGTCCGGTGAGCGCCGCGCCGCGCGCCGAGGATGTCCAGGCGTTGGCAGCGGCATTGCGGGCGGCGCAACGTCCGCTGGTCATTGCCGGCGGCGCGAACTGGTCGGACAAAGCCGCAGGGGACTTTGCCGCTTTCGTGAAGGCGTGGGATCTTCCCGTGGCCTGCGCGTTCCGGCGCCAGGACGTGATCGACAACCGCGATCCTCACTACATCGGCCACCTGAGCCTGGGCGTCAGCCCGAAGCTGGCCGAGCGGGTGAAGACGGCCGACCTCATCGTGGCGTTCGGCACGCGGCTTGGCGATATCGCCACCGATAGCTATACGCTGCTGGAAGTACCGCTGCCGAAGCAGAAGCTCGTGCATATCCACGCGGACAGCGCCGAGCTGGGCCGCGTCTACCAGGCCGCGTTGCCGATTCATGCCGGTGTGGAAGCGGGCGCCGCGATGCTGGCGTCCCTGGCCGCGCCCGCCGCGCTGCCGTGGAAGGACTGGACGGCCGGCGCGCGCGCCGATCACGAGGCATTTGTCACGCCGCCGAAGCCGCATGCGGAACTGACCGGCGTGGACATGGCTGCCGCCATGACGCACCTGAACCGGGTATTGCCCGAGGATGCAATGCTGTCGAACGGCGCCGGCAACTACACGGTGTGGCTGCACCGCTTCTATGCTTACAAGCGCCCGCGCACGGAACTCGCACCGACCTGCGGCGCGATGGGTTACGGGCTGCCGGCGGCCATCGCCGCCAAGCTGCGCCACCCGGAAAAGACCGTCGTGTGCTTTGCCGGCGATGGCTGCTTCCTGATGTATCCGCAAGAGATCGCCACGGCCGCCGCGCATGGCGCGAACCTGATCGTGATCGTCGTGAACAACCGCATGTACGGCACGATCCGTATGCACCAGGAGCGCCGTTATCCGGGCCGGCAGAGCGGCACGACCATCGTCAATCCAGACTTTGTGGAAATGGCCAGAGCGTGCGGCGCCTGGGCCGAGCGGGTGGAGCGGACTGAAGACTTCGCGGCGGCCTTCGAGCGGGCACAGCAGGCCGGCAAGCCGGCCGTGCTGGAACTGCTGACCGATCCGCTGCAAATCACGCCGGCCATGCGTGTCACCGAACTGCCGAAGTGATGTATCAGTGGCTGCGAGCGTGAGTTAGTCCGAATTATTGGATTTCAATAATTCGGACTAAAGACCAGCCATTTCCTAGAACAGCGAACCCTGCGGCCGGGCCTCGTGCCCGGCCGTTTGCCGTTGGCCGGACGGTTGGGCAAGGATCTGCCGGATCTGCGCCAGATAGCGCTCGCCTACGGCCCGATGGGTCTTGCGGGCTTCCTCGACAAAGCTGCGCCGCGATGGCGGGCGGATGTTGAGCAGGCGGCAAATCGTTGAAAGATAAGGCTTTTTGTCGTCCGTCGCGGCGCGGCGCGCGGCCGACATCAACGCCGCGTCACCAATGCGTCCGCGCAGCCAGACCAGGATCTGGCGGTCATATTCATTCTGTACACGGATCAGGTGTTCCATTTTCCAGGGCTCCGAAGGTTCCGATACTGTTCATTCATACAGTACCTGTAAATATATACAGTGAATCGGAAATTTCAAGGCCACGGATGGGACGTCGGTGCCACAATGGGAACCCGCTACAGAACCACGCCATGTCAGCTTCAGCCCACGACCCGACGCAGATTTTCGACCAGCTACGCCCACGTCTGCTGGGTATTGCGTATCGCATGCTCGGTTCGGTGGCCGAGGCCGAGGACGTGGTGCAGGACGCCTGGCTGCGCTGGCACGGCACCGATCGCGCCGTGATCGCCAATGCGGAGGCCTGGCTGGTGTCCGTGACCACGCGCCTGGCCATCGACCAGTTGCGCGCCGCCAAGCTGCAGCGCGAGCACTACGCCGGTATCTGGCTGCCCGAGCCGCTGCTTTCCGACAATCCCGATACACCGGAAGCCATCAGGGAGCGCGCCGACGATGTCTCGGTGGCCTTCCTGTTTCTGCTGGAGCGTCTGTCGCCCAAGGCGCGAGCGGCCTTTCTGCTGCGCGAGGTTTTCGATGCCGACTACGCGGAGGTGGCGGATGTCATCGGCAAGAGCGAAGCGGCCTGCCGCCAACTGGTCAGCCGCGCCAAAGCCCAGTTACGCGAGAGCCGTCCACGTAATCCGGTGCGCACCGACAATCACCTGTCCCTGATACGCCGCTTCGCGCAGGCGCTGGAGCAGGGCAGCTTCGATGCGATTCGCGGTCTGCTGGCTGACGAAGCGACGCTGATTGGCGACGGCGGCGGCAAGGTGCCGAGCTTTCCGAAGCCGCTGGTGGGCGGCGGACGTATCGCTCAGGTCTATTTCGCGGCGAAGCGGCGCGGCCAGACGGTGCAAGTGCGGATGGTGATGCTGAACGGGCAATGGTCGCTGCTGCGGTTTGTCGACGGCCAGCTCGAATCGGCGCAGACCTATGAGACCGATGGCGATCGCATCGTCAGCATTCAGGCGCAGCGTAATCCAGACAAGTTGCAGCGGATTCTGGCTGCCATTTCGCGGTCCTGATCATGCGTCTACCCAGCCTGATCGCGCTCCAGATGCTTGAGTGCGCAGCCCGCCTTGGCAGTTTCACGCGCGCGGCGGCCGAACTGAATGTCACGGAAAGCGCAATTTCCCGGCAGATCCAGTCGCTGGAAGAGCGGCTGGGCGTGCGTTTCTTCGAGCGCGTGAAGCAGCGCGTGGTGCTGACGGCCGATGGCGACCGTTACGTGCGCGAGATTCGATCCGAACTGAAGGCCATCGAGCGCGCCACCAAGGATCTGGCATCGCGTGCCGGCGGCATGGAGGTGCTGGAACTGGCCGTGGTGCCCACCTTCGCCACGCAATGGCTGATTCCACGCCTGGCCAGTTTCCGCGAAGAACAGCCGCGCATCGTCGTCAATATCCATGCGCGTCCGGAACCGTTCCACTTTGCCGATTCGCTGTTCGATGCGGCGATCTATTTCGGCGACCGGCCGTGGGATGGGCACCCATCCGCCACGCTGCTCGATGAAGGGCCGTCGATTGCGGTATGTAGCCCCCGGCTGCTATCGGACAAGCGGCTGCGCAAACGCGAAGACCTTCTGAAACTGCCGCTGCTGCACCTGGCCAGCCGGCCCGATGCATGGCCCGACTGGTTCGATACCGAAGACGAAAACCTCCGGCGCAAGGCAAGGCTCGGACCGCGCTACGACCTGTTCACGATGGTCACGCGCGCAGCCATCAGCGGCCTTGGCATCGCTGTCTTGCCAGAGATGATGGTGCGTTCGGAGATCGACACGGGGCAGCTTGTGGCACTGCCGTTTGCCGACGTGCAGAAAGCCCGCGAGCCGGGCGCGTATTTCGTTACCTGGCGGCAGGGCGGGGCTGACAAGGCGGCATTGTTCGCGGACTGGTTGCGGCGGCAATGCGAGGCATCAATTTGATGCGGAAAGCGCATTAAGTTGGCGATAAATATCGTTTGCCGTGGCGCGCGCGCCACCCCAGACTTGGCGACTTCCTTGTCCCACGCCCCCCAAAAGACGATGTCTGCTTTCACGTCCCCGAGCCGGATTCGTGCTCAGTTCTCGCGCGCGATGTCCGATATGTACCGCGCCGAAGTGCCGCAATACGGCACGCTCATGGAGCTTGTCTCCGATGTAAACAGCGAGGTCCTGGCCAGCATTGGTGCAGCGGCGGCGGGCGCGGCGGGGCAGGAATCGCGTATCGAAGTTGAGCGGCACGGCGCGATTCGCGTGGGCACGCCGGCCGAGCTGGCCACGATCCGCCGGCTGTTTGCCGTGATGGGCATGTTCCCGGTTGGCTACTACGATCTCTCCGTGGCCGGCGTGCCGGTGCACTCCACCGCGTTCCGTCCCAGGGACACCGCTGGACTGGCCGACAATCCATTCCGCGTGTTCACGTCGCTGCTGCGGCTGGACCTGATCCAGGACGCCGCATTGCGCGACGCCGCCGCCGCGGTGCTGGCCACGCGGTCGATCTTCACGCCGGGCTGCCTGGCCCTGATCGAGCGCGCCGAGCAGCAGGGCGGCCTGAACGACGAGGACGCCGCGCGGTTCGTGGCCGAAGCGCTGGAAACGTTCCGCTGGCATGGCAAGTCGACGGTCGACGCGGACCTGTACTGGAAGCTGCGCAAGACGCATCCGCTGATTGCCGACATCGTCTGCTTCCCCGGACCGCACATCAATCACCTGACGCCGCGCACGTTGGATATCGACGTGGTACAGGCGCTGATGCCAGAACGCGGGATTCAGCCGAAGGCCGTGGTGGAAGGCCCGCCCACGCGCCAGTGCCCGATTCTGCTGCGCCAGACCAGCTTCCTGGCGCTGAGCGAGCCGGTCAGCTTCCGCGACGGCGGCGAGGCCGGCACCCATACCGCCCGCTTTGGCGAGATCGAGCAGCGCGGCGTGGCGCTGACCGCGAAGGGCCGCAAGCTGTATGACGAACTGCTGAACGAAGTCCGCAAGGTCATCACGCCCGCGGGCAACGGCTCGAATGCCGACGCCTATCGCAAGACGCTGGACGATGTGTTCCGCGCGTTTCCGGACGATCACGAGTCGCTGCGCCGGCAGGGGCTGGCGTACTACCGCTACAAGGTGGGCAATGCGGCAGCCGACGGCGCCGACGTCGAAGCATTGATGGCTGCCGGCGCGCTGATGGCCGAGCCCATCACCTATGAAGATTTCCTGCCCGTCAGTGCCGCCGGCATCTTCCAGTCGAACCTGGGCGACGAGAATCGCGACGACCTGCAGGCTTCGCCCAATCGCGCCGCATTCGAGCAGGCGCTGGGCGCAACGGTCAGCGACGAATTGGCGCTCTACGCGGCCGAGCAGCAGGCATCGCTGGACGCGGCATTGAAGTCGCTGGGGCTATCCGCAGCCGCGTGAGGCACCGCTGACTGGCTCCCCTCTCCCATGCAATGGGAGAGGGGCTGGGGGAGAGCGCGTGGCGATTCAATTTGCGATATCGCAGCTTGAAGAGCTTGCCCTCTCCCCCGACCCCTCTCCCGCCATGCGGGAGAGGGGAGCAAACCGACTATGAGCAAGCGGCAGTCGAACCGACTGCGAGCAAGCGGTATCGAAGGCACGGCCCTACTCGCCGCCGCGTAAGGCACCGCTGACTGGCTCCCCTCTCCCATGCAATGGGAGAGGGGCTGGGGGAGAGGGCATGGCGATTCAATTTGCGATATCGCAGTTTGAAAAGCTTGCCCTCTCCCCCGACCCCTCTCCCGCAAGGCGGGAGAGGGGAGCAAACCAACGGTGAGCCAGTCAGCGAAAAATAGAAGCAACCTGCCCACCACCAAAAGAAAGAGGCCCGCCAGGTCTGTACCTTTGCGGGCCCATAAAAAGACGAAGGGAAAGTCTTCGCCGTGGAGTCAGGAAGCTCTACTAGATCAGCCGGGGATCAGAAGCGGTGACGCACGCCGATGATCGCGCCGAATTGGCTCTGGCCAGCGCGGACCTGTTCGCTGGTGGCGGTCAGCGTGGTGGCGCTGCCATTCAGCGACGGACCAAAGCCCGACAGGCCCATCGCCGAACCGTTGCGGTTCTGCGCGTAGGCAGTGATCGCATAGAGATCCGTGCGCTTGGACAGCGCGTAGGTGCCCGACAGCACGAAGCTGTACGGGTCGCCATTGCTGTTGCGCACGTCGGTGTAATAGGCCGCGCCGGTCACCGCGATGGCAGGCGTCACCTGGTACGTGGCGCCGACCCAGTACAGGTTCGTGCGCAGCGAGCTGCTGGCGAAATCGCCGTAGTACCAGCGGTAGCCGGCAAACGCACGGCCGCGGCCGAAGTTGTAGCTGGCGCCGATGGTGGCGCGGCGCTCGCGATTGTCGTCAGTGGCAACGGTGCTGCCACGCACCTCGTCATAGACCACGCGGGCCGACACCGGACCAGCATCGTAACCACCGGAGACCGACCAGTTGCGGCCGGCCTTGTAGTCGCCGGGCACTTCACCGCCAGCGCTGCTGTCGTAGCCCGTGCTGTAGAACAGGCCGTAGTAGAACGCGCCGGTCTGGCCCGTGAACTTTAGCGAGTTGTCGGCGCGTCCCGACATCCACTTGTCGTGCATCAGCACCGAATAGCGCGTGGCGATGGCCATCGGGTCATAGGCCAGCGAAAAGTCGTACAGCACGGTCTGATGACGGCCCAGCGACAGCGTGCCGTACTGGTTCTGCAAACCGACAAAAGCCTGGCGGCCAAACAGACGGCCACCCTGGTTCAGACTGCCGGTGTCGAGGTCGAAACCGCTTTCCAGCGTGAAGACCGCCTTCAGTCCACCTCCCAGGTCTTCCGCGCCACGCAGGCCCCAGCGCGACGTCGACAGATTGCCCGCCGACATGCGCACGACGTTGTTGCTGCCGCCAGTGGCGGTGTTCGGCGCGTGGGTCAGGAACTCGACGCCGGCATCGACCACGCCATACAGCGTGATACTCGATTGGGCTTGCGCCACAGCGGGCAGGGCAGGTAAAACGGCCAGCGCGGCCAGGCAGGTGAGATGGGTCTTCATGCTTCGTTATCCTTGTAGTGAGACGCGCGCACGCACGCCTCCATAAGGGCTCAGGCGCGATGCGGCGCCTGAAATGTAACGACTGGTGACGAAGCAAAGAAGCCCGATTCGGCTGACAGTTTGTCTTGAGGTGTGGACAATCGACGGGCTGTGCGGGAGAGGGCCCGGAGGTTCAAATTGCGAGTGGTCGTCGATCGACGTTTCTTGCCCTCCCGCTTGTCATCGCCTTGCGGGAGGGCCGAGAAATACTAGCGGGATGCGACCTCCATCAGCCCATCCACCACCACCGCACCGTCCACGCCGAGCATGACGGGATTCAGGTCGACCGAGCGGATTTCACCGCGCGCCTGATGCACGAGGTCGCCGATCTTTTTGGCGACATCGCACAACGCGGCCACATCCAGCGCTGCATCGCCGCGCACTCCATCCAGCAATGGCGCCATGCGCAGCCCATGTACGGCGCGTTCGATGGCGGCGGGGCTGGCCGGTGCCAGCAGCACCGCCGTATCGCGCACCACTTCCACATACTTGCCGCCATCGCCCACCAGCAGCACGGCGCCAAAGACCGGGTCCCAGTGGGCGCCGACCATGCATTCGCGCTGGCCGCGCGTCATCCGCGCGACGATCACGCCTTCGCAGGGGGCACGCATGGCGGCAAGCGTTTGCGTCTGGCGCGTGAAGGCTTCGACAACGGCTTCGCGCGTATTGCAGTTGAGCGCGACCAGACCATGTTCGCTCTTGTGAGGCACGGCGGGCGAACTGGCCTTGACGGCCACCGGTGCCCCGATGCGCTGCCACGCCGCCACCGCTTCGTCGGGGGTCTGGCACAGGTAGTGTTCGACGACCGGTAATCCGGCCTCCGCCAATCGCGCCAGGCTGGCCGCCTCGCTCAATGTGTGTGACGAGGATGTGCTCGCGCTGCGCGCAACCGGTGGCATGGCCGGTTCGCTGGCCACGTCGCGCAGCAACTGCTGGTGCGCGGTCAGTTGATGGAAGGCGGCCAGGGCGTCTGCCGCGTGAAAGAACGTCGGCACGTTGGCTTTGCGGAATTCACCGGCGACCGACTCCTGCCAGGCCGCCACGGCAATGGGCTTGCCGGCCTGGCCGGCGAACTGCGCCGCATCGCGGGCAAAGCGCGGCACGTCGTAGCCCATGCCGGCGACGGGGATGTCGAGCAGGACCAGGTCGGCCGACGAATCGGCGCCAACCACGGGCAGCACGTCGCCAAACAGGCCGCTGTTGGTCAGCAGCGCCGCCGTGACGTCTACCGGATTGGCGGTCGCCGCGAAGCCCGGCAGACGCTCGGCCAACGCTGCCTGGGTGGTGGTGGATAGCGGAGCCATCGAAATTCCCAGCGCATCGGCCGTATCGGTGGCCATCACGCAGCTTGCGCCCGAGTTGCTGACGACCACGAGCCGTCGGCCCGACGGCTGCCAGTTGCGCAGGTAGAGCGGGGCGCAGCGGGCCAGCGCATGGGCATCGTCCACGCGCCAGATGCCGTGCCGGGCCAGGAAGGCGTCGACCGCTCGGTCCTCGTTGGCCATCGCGCCCGTGTGCGACGCAGCGGCGCGCGCTCCGGCCTGCGAGCGGCCCGATTTCACGGCTACCACCGGTATGCCGCGCGAACGCGCGACGGCGGCGGCCTCGGCCAGAATATCGGGGTCCGACAACGTCTCCAGATAGAGCAGCAACAGGCGGACGTCGGGGTCCTGCGCCACGGCAAGCGCCAGTTCGCTGACCGTGACGTCGGCCTGGTTGCCCGTGGCATGCACGTGCCGCACGCCGATGCCTTGTTGGCGCAACAGCCCATAGACCAGTGCCGCCGTGCCGCCGCTCTGGCTGACCACGGCCACGGGTCCGTCCTGGGGTTCTATCTCGATAAACATCGTCGAGAAGCTGGCGATCGCACCATTGCCGAAGTTGGCCAGCCCCTGGCTGTTGGGGCCGACAATGCGCAGGTTGGCATCGCGCGCAATGCGCACCATTTCGTCCTGCTGGCGCTTGCCCGCTTCGCCTGCCTCGCCAAAGCCCGATGCAATCACGATGGCGGCGCCCACGCCCAGGCGTGCGCAGTCGGCCACGGCCTGCACGGCGGCGTCGCCGCCCACCACGATCACGGCCAGCTCGGGCGTTTCCGGCAACGCATCGAGCGACGGGTAGGAACGCAGGCCCTGCAGCGTTTCGCGCTGCGGATTGACGGGATAGATCGTGCCGGCGTAGCCCATCTTCTGCATGTAGTAGATGGGCCGTCCACCGATCTTGTGGATGTTGTCGGAGGCGCCGACGATGGCGACGGAACGGGGCGAGAGCAGGGCGGAGAGCGTTGAGGACATTGTTCTGGGGGCTGGGAGGAGATTGAGACTCAGGTGCTGGCGTTGCGCGAGCCGTGGGAAAAGCGCAGCAACGGCTGGCCGTCGAACTGGAACACTTCGGCGCGCACGCGATCACCGATGCCGACGCCTGGCTCGGCATGGCCCATCACGCGCGGGCCTTCGTCGAGTGTGGCGAGCACCAGCGTGTAGGGCACCAGCGCCTGAAAGGCTTCGGTGGGCGCGCGGAATATCTCGGTCACGGCGTACACCGTGGCGTGGCCGCTGCTCGCGCGCCAGGCCAGTTGATGACTGCCGCAGGCCCGGCAGGCGTGGCGTTGTAGTGGCTGCCATGCGCCGCAGGATTCGCAGACCTGGTAGCGCACCTCGCCGGCGGCGAGGCCACTGGTATAGGGCGGATGGGATTGGCCGGATGGGTGTGGCGATTCGCTCATGCGGTCTCCAGAATCAGGCTTACGTGCGACGACAGCACACCGCCATCGGCATGAAACAGGGCGCGCCGGCGCGGCGCAATCTGCCGGGCGCCCGCGCGGCCGGCGAGTTGCCGCGCGGCTTCGGCGAGATGCATCAGCCCACCCGCCACACCGGAATGGCCAAACGCCAGCAGCCCGCCATGCGTGTTGAGCGGTAGCGCGCCATCGGTTTCGAAGTCGCCGGCGAGCAATCGCGCCACGGCCTGACCACGCGGCGCGACGCCGATTTCCTCCAGCAGCATCATCAGCGTGATCGTGAACGAGTCGTAGATGGCGAGGTAGTCGACATCGGCCAGCGCGCAGCCCGCTTCGGCAAATGCGCGGCTGGCGGCATCGGCGGCACCGCTCCGCATCACGTCGTCGAGCGCGCCGATATGCTGGTGACGGTGCGCCTGTCCCGCGCCCGCAATACGTACCGGAATACCGCTACCGGGCTGCGCCGACACCACGATCGCCACCGCGCCATCGGAAATGGGACAGCAGTCGGAAAGCCGCAGCGGCGATGCAATCGGGCGTGCCTGGCGTGCCGCATCCACGGTCAGCGGATCACGCAGATGCGCGTCGGGATGCCCGGCGGCGTGCCGTCGCATCAGCGCCGCGAAATCGGACAATGCGTCGGCGCCCAGGCCCACTTCATACAGGTAGCGCGACGCCAGCAGCGCATAGTAGGCCGGTACCGACGCACCGTTCGGCACTTCGATCTCGGGTTCGCCCACCTGGGCCAGCGTCTGCATCGACTGGTCGCGGCTCTGGCCGCTGAGCCGGTTTTCGCCGGCTACGACCAGTACGTTGCGGCAGCGGCCCGCGCGCACGAGGTCGTGCGCGAGCATGGCCATCAGCCCGCCGGTGGCGCCGCCACCCGCCATGCCGTGGGCATAGGCCGGTTGCAGCGACGCGAACTCGCAGAACCGGTCGGCCAGCATCAGGTGCGGCAGTGTGGTGGCGTAGCCGCACAGCACGCCGTCGATGTCGCCACGGGGCATCCGGGCGTCATCGAGCGCGGCGTCGGCCGCCTGGGCCATCAGCGTCAGCGGCGTGCTGCCGGGCAGGCGTCCGAACCGGGTATTGCCGATCCCGCGTATGTAGGTGGTCCCCGTCATTTCTTCAGCAGCGGGCACTGCGATTTCGCGGGTGGCATGAACGCCTGGTCACCGGGCACCGTCGCCAGCAGCTTGTAGTAGTCCCACGGATACTTCGATTCCTCGGGCTTCTTGACCTCGAACAGGTACATGTCGTGGATCATGCGGCCATCCTCGCGGATGCGGCCGTTCTTGGCGAAGAAGTCGTTGATCGGCAGCGTCTTCATCTGCTTCATCACCGCGGCGGTCTCGTCGGTGCCGGCCGCCTGCACGGACTTCAGATAATGCGTGACCGACGAGTAGACGCCGGCCTGGCTCATGTTCGGCATCTTCTTGACCTTGTCGAAGTACTTGCGGGACCACGCGCGCGTGGCGTCGTTCATGTCCCAGTAAAACGCCTCGGTCAGCACCAGCCCCTGGGCCGTTTTCAAGCCGATGGCGTGGATATCGTTGATGTAGAGCAGCAGGCCGGCCATCTTCTGCGTGCCGTTCTTCGTCAGGCCAAACTCTGACGCGGCCTTGATGGCGTTGACGGTGTCGCCGCCCGCATTGGCCAGGCCCACCACCTGGGCCTTGCTGGCCTGTGCCTGCAGCAGGTACGACGCAAAGTCGCTCGTATTGATCGGATGCCGTGCGGCGCCCAGCACCTGGCCACCGGCCTCGGTGACTACCGCGGTGGCCGATTGCTGCAACGTGTGGCCGAATGCGTAGTCGGCGGTCAGGAAGAACCACGTCTTGCCGCCGCGCTGGACCATCGCGCGGGCCGTGGTGTTGGCCAGCGCGTAGGTGTCATAGGCATAGTGGACCGATACGGGCGTGCAGAGGTCATTCGTGATGCGCTCGCTGCCTGGGCCAGAGAACACGACGACCTTGTTCTTCTGCTTGGCAACGTCCAGCACGGCCAGCGCCGGGGCCGATGCGGCCACGTCCAGGATGGCATCGACCTTGTCGGTATCGAACCATTCGCGGGCTTTGTTGGCGGCGATGTCGGCCTTGTTCTGGTGGTCTACCACCACCAGTTCGATCTTTTTGCCAAGCACCTTGCCACCAAAGTCGTCGATCGCCATCTGGGCGGCGGTGGCGCTGCCCCGGCCTGTCACGTCGGCGTAGAGTCCGCTCATGTCGAGCAGCATGCCGACCTTGACCACGTCGTCCGAGATGCCGGCCTTGGGTTGGGCGTGGGCCGTGAGGGAAGCGGCGGCCAGTGCGGCGGACGCGACAAGTTTCAATGCATGGTTCATTGGGTCTCCTCCGTTTTGTTATGTCTCTGGTTTGGCGCGCCTCTCCCGCGACGCGGGGCGGGGCGCCAACATGCAGGGGGTGTTACACCGTCGCAATCGGCGTGGTCGGCGAGCCAACCGCGCCGGGCAGCCGCAGCGGCGGTGCCGTCAGCATGAATCGCGTGCGCTGGTTGGCGCGCAACCAGTCCGCCAGTTCGCGCAGATACCAAAGCTCGCCCAGCGGCAATCCAAGCTTGAACAGGCAGTGGTGGTGCAGCGGCAGCAGCGGATGCGTTTTCGCATCGTCGGGCGGGGGCAGGGCCGGATAGCGTTCGACAGCGTAGTTGTCGGCGATCAGCGCGGAGATGCCGGCGTCGGTAATCCAGTTGAGCAGCCGGTCGTCGCGGCCGTTCAGCGCGCAGCAACTGTGGTGCAGCACGTTCTCGTCGGGATTACGCTGCATCGACAGCACCACCTCGGCAAAACCGGTGCGTAGCAGCAGCATGTCGCCGGCTTCCACTTCCACGCGGTGCGCCTGCATGGCGCGCATCAGGTCGTCGTAACCGACATTGCGGAAGTCCATGCCGAATACGTCGGCCAGATCCACCAGCACACCGCGCCCCTGCATGCCTTTCACGGCGAAGTTCTCGATGCCAAGCGCGTCGGCATGGCTGCCGTGGCCGTGCCCGCAGTCGTGGGCCTCGAAATGGTCGTCTTCGGCGTAATCCACCGGGCCGACGATATCGGCATTGGCCCGGTAGCCGTTGTAATAGACGCGCTCGGGCCGTCCGTCGCCATCGGCATCGAACAGCGCTCCCACGTGGGCGAGCGAATCCCACTGGGTGGAGTATTGCAGGCAGAGCAGCACCTGATCGTCGCTGATCACATCGGTGGCGGCCGGATTGACCTTGGCCAGCGGAAAATTCAGGTAGGGGATGTCGTCGCGGAAGGTCGGACGCAGTTGCGGAGGATGGCGGCGCGGATTGAGTTTGTTGCCGCCGGGATAGTCCAGCGGCATCGACAGGCAGAAGCTGATGCCGGCCTGAATCTCGCGCGCGCCCTTGACGACCTGTTCAGGCCCGATCAGGTTGACGCGGCCGAGTTGATCGTCGGGGCCGAAATCCCCCCAGTTGGAGCCTTCCGGACGTTGCTTCCAGCGCATGCTTCATGCCTCCTGTTGTCGGTGTATCGGGGTGGGATGGCGCCACGTGGCGGCGATGGCCTCGGCTTCGCGCCGCAGCGCGCGGGCCAGCGCCGCTTCGCGGTCGACGATGCGTTCATTGAGCGCGGCAATGCTGATGGCACCGAGCGGATAGCCGTCGGGGCCGGGCAGGGCGATGCCGATGCCGCCCATGCGTTCCACCACGACATCGAGCAGCA
This sequence comes from Cupriavidus sp. 291-E7, assembly GCF_057798835.1. Taxonomy (NCBI): domain Bacteria; kingdom Pseudomonadati; phylum Pseudomonadota; class Betaproteobacteria; order Burkholderiales; family Burkholderiaceae; genus Cupriavidus; species Cupriavidus sp. 291-E7. The sequence continues at coordinate 87,894 of NZ_JBYOJV010000014.1, read as the reverse complement.
CGGCGTAGCCGCGTGCGCGCGTGGTTTCCACGTGGCGCCGCAGCATGTCCGCATCGATGCGGGGATAGCGTTTGAGCGAAGGGGCGATGCAATCGAGCACCGTGTCGATCTCGTTGTCGGGCAGCGCGGCCAGCAGCGCCAGGCTGCCGGCGCCCACGCCCAGCGGACGGCGGCTGCCGATATCGAGATAGTTGGCGCGGATCGGGAAGGTGCCGAGACGAAGCTCCAGGCAGACCGATTCCCAGCCGCTGGGCACCGACAGGATGGCCGTGTCCTCGAACGCATTGGCCAGCCGGATCAGCGCGGGCCGCACCAGCGGACGCATATCGAGCCGCCTTTGCGACGCGGCCTGCAGCGTCAGCCATTCGCGCCCTGGCGCAAACGCCTTGGTGGTGGGGTCACGCTCGACCATGCCTTCCGCGACCAGTGTTTCCAGCAACCGTAGCGCCGATGCCTTATCCACTCGGGCCGCGGTGGCCAGATCGGTCAGCCGGGCATTGCGGGTATCCGACAGCGCGCGCAGCAGCCGGCAAGCCTTCTGGAGCGAAGTGCTCGGTACGGTCACGGATGCGTCTCCTCCGGGTCTGGTTTTATGGAATGAAACCCTGGTGCATACGGCAACCGTTGGTTTATAGGAGATAGACGCCACACCGTCATTCTGCGGTGCATCAAAGTTTCGCCGAGTGAAACTACTGGAATGACCCGAATCGGGCGTCTGCCAGCCCCTGCACGCGGCCGAAAGCGGACGCGCCCGATGTGTCGCAATCGCTACGATGGGGTTGAGCCGCGCGCTATGGCACCGAGGCCGATGCCACGCAGGCCGCTGATTCCGGCGCCGATTATTCGCCCAGGAACTCGGCCAGCACCTCCAGGCCGTCGACGTGATCGGCCACGACCTTGGCGATGACAGCCAGCGGAATTGCCAGCAGCATTCCCCAGGTGCCCCACAGCCAGGTGAACAGCAGCAGCGACACAAACACGGCTACCGCGTTCATGCGTGCCATGCGGCCGGTCATCCAGGTGGTCATGCCATTGCCGATCAGCGTGGCAATCACAAGCGAACCGCCCGCCGCCGCGCCCGCCACGGCGAGCGTGCCGTACTGCATGAAGCCAGCCACGCCCAGGCAAACCGCAACCACCAGCGAGCCAAAGTAGGGCACCAGATGCAGCACGCTGGCCACGAGCGCCCACGTGCCCGCGTTATCGATCGACAGGTACTTCAGCAGGATGTAGATGCAGAAGCCCAGCGACGTGTTGGTGGCCAGCAGCATCAGCATGTAGCGCTGAATCTGCCGGTTGATCTCGTCGAGCATATGGACGCTGATTTTCTTCTGGCTGATGGTCTTGCCGGCCATCTTCACGAACTTGCGCTTGAACATGTCCCCCGCAAGCAACAGGAACCAGGTCAGGAACAGCACCACGACGGTCTGGGCGAGCAGTGCGAACGCACTGACCCAGCCGGCCCAGATCATGTTGCTGAAGCCGTCGGTGCCGCGGTCTACCACTACCGGCGCGCCCTTGGGCATCGGCGGCTGTCCCGTGCCGCCCAGGATGGTGGCGGCCCGCCGCACCTTTTGCAGCACCGAATCGTCACCGCTCATCAGCGCCCCCACGGACCGGGATCTCCGGCAACCGGTCGACAATCGATGACACCTGTCCCTGCAACAGATAAGCGCAGCACATGGCCAGCCCAAGCAGGCCCAGCAGCACCAGCGTGGCGCCCACCGCGCGTGGAATGCGCTGACGCTGGAGCAGCGCCACCAGCGGATCGAGCAGATAGGCAATGACGATGGCCAGCACCACCGGCACGACGAACGCGCGGGCGACATGCAGCGTGTACAGGAATGCCAGCGTCGCGAGCACGACCAGCGCAAGGCTGGCGCTCCGCAGCGACCCCGTCCACGCGGGAGGTGTGTAATCCGCCACGGTAACGGGCGCGGCGATGGCGGCAGCGGGTTCCGGTGTATCGGTCGTCAGCGCGACAGGTTCCGGTGGTGGCGTGGACCGCGTGGGGGATGAAGACGGAACGGTCGACATGGCTCGCTTGGCTCTTGTGGGGTGTCTTCCCTGAGCATAGTGGCGGCCAGGCGGGTGGACTGTCGGTGTGCAACGGGTCCGCCTGTAGGACGGATGTACGTGACGGGCGCGGTACTGGTGGCACAAAACAAAAGGTGGCGCAAAACAAAACGCCGGTCTCGTGGACCGGCGTTTCGGGTAAAGCAATGATTCTGGTGCGTGGGATAAGTCGCGTCAGCGAGGCGTATCGTCACGCCGGCCTGAAGAGGTATCCAGGAATTGCTGCTGCTTGAGCAGGGGGTCGTTCTTGATCATCCAGCGAACACCGAAAGCCAGTGCAACGATGCAGGCCAGCATATACGCAACGATCGCAGTGAGAGTCAGCATGTTTCTTCACAGGAGTAGGTTGCGACCGCAGTGCCACGTTGATTCCGGAACGATGCAGGACAGCGTGGCGGGCCGGATGGGAACGGATTGTATGTGACACCAGACGTGATTCCGACCCGATTTCGCCTGAAATTTTCTGTATGCCGATCTAAGCGCAATTAATATCGGCAGAAGATGCGATGTTTAGTTGGATGAACATGCTATGTCCATACATCTGAAAGATTTCGACCGCTCAAACAAGCCTGCAATCAAGCCTGCAATCGACGCGATCAGAAGAAGCAACCCATGCCGTATTGCTCGGCACGCAGCGCATTGACGGTGTCACGATAGCGGTCCGCGTAGCTCCAGTACTCGGTGTGGTGCATCGCGCGTTCGGCGGCGCGGACCTGGAACTCCAGCGCGCGACACTGGTTCCAGAACGCATTCTGGGCGCGCCAGTCCATTTCGTCTTCACGCGCGTCCCAGTTCTGGATCTGCGTGGCCATCTGCGCGCGGTTCTTCAGATAGGCCTGTTCGTCGTTGAGGACCTTGGCGGACTTGGTGACAGTGGTCACGCTGCCCCGCATCGAATTCGTGACATTGGTATAGCCGGCGGGGCAGGCGCCCGACGTATAGAGCGTGTCACGCTCGTTTTCGCACTTGGTGACGGCCTGCGCCGCGCCCGAAGCGGCCATCGACGCAGCCAGCGTCACCAGCAGTGGGGCAAGGAATCTGGACATGGCAGCGCTCGCGACGTGGTCTCGATGCGATCACTGTAGGCAGCGCGCGGCAGCCCAGCCAAGCTCATCAAGGTATCCAGATATTTCACAACCTTTCGACGAGCTTACGGAGTGTCCGGCTTTAAACGTGAACTCGTCCTACGACCGGGCGCTTGCCTGGTGCGCTGCCTGACCGGAGCGATTGCTGCGTTGGCAGACAACAGCATGTCGTAAAGCTGCTGCGCCGCGGGCGAAAGGGACCGCCCGCGCTTGCGGATCAGCCCGACGGTGCGTTCGACCACAGGGTCCACGAGCGGCACGCTGGTCAGCGTGGGATGCTTTCCCGGCGGCATCGCGAGCCGGGGCACGGCGGCGATGCCCATGCCGGCTTCCACCAGGCCCACCAGCGTGGTCACGTGGCGCACTTCGCAATACCACTGCGGGCGCGTCGGCACATTGCCGAGCGCCAGGTCCAACAACATGCGGTTTCCGCTGGCCTTGCCCACGGTCATGTAGTCGTACTGGCCCAGCTCGGCCCAGGTCACCTTGCGCTTGCGTGCCAGCGGGTGGTCCGGCGCGCAGGCCACCACGAACGGTTCCTTCAGGACGGGTTCGAAATCCACGTCCGGTTCCTGCGTGCCGATGTAGTTGAGTCCGAAGTCGGCTTCGTTGCGCACCACCAGGTTCAAGACATCGTTGGCGCCTTCGTCGATCAGCCGTACCACGATGCGCGGATACAGCGCGTGGTACTGCCGCAGAACCGCCGGCAGGAAGTAACGCACCGCCGATGGCACGCAGGCCACGGTCACCTCGCCAGTTACGCGCGTGGCGACGTCGCGGATTCCCATCAGCGACTCCTCCAGCCCGTTGAGCAGTTCGCGCGCCTTGCGCGAAAACTCCCGCCCCACGGCGGTCATCTCCACCGAACGGGTTGTGCGGTCAAACAGACGGACACCGAGCGCATCTTCGAGTTTCTCGATACGCCGCGACAGCGCCGGCTGCGACAGATGCAATTCGCCAGCCGCCGCCCGGAAGCTGCTCAGTTCCGCCACGGCCACGAAGGCGCGCAGGTCCGCCAGATTGAAATTCATGCAAGCCTTGCATCAATAATGAGGAAATTTGCAATTCACAGTCTAGCACCGGGAGGCGATGATGCGTGGCATCCACGAGCAAGACGCCACCAATGAGAGGCGCACCTGGAGGAGACATGAACCCGAAACGTCGTACCCTGATCAAGGCCAGCGCGATGCTGCTGGCCGTGCCTGGCCTGACTGAAGCGCAGGACACTTTTCCGAGCAAGCCGATCCGCTATGTGGTGCCGGTGTCCGCCGGCGGTGGGTCGGACCTCGTTGGCCGCACCGTGGCCGAGCGCTGGGCGAAGGTGCTGGGCCAGTCGATCGTGGTCGAGAACCAGGCCGGTGGCGGTGGCGTCATTGCCTGCCAGATGACCAGCAAGGCCTCGCCCGATGGCTACACGCTGATGCAGGGCTATGTGGCCACGCATGGCACCAACCCGGCCACGCGGCGCGTGCCGTATGACCCCGTCAAGGACTTCACGCCCATCGGCATGATCGGCGGCACGCCCAACGTGCTGGTGATCAACGCCAACGTGCCCGCCACCAGCCTGGCCGCCTTTATCGCCTACGCAAAGAAGCAGCCGGTGGCGTATGGATCGGCCGGACCGGGATCGCTCACGCACCTGACGATGGAACTGTTCGCCCAGCAGGCTGGCGTGAAGCTGACGCACGCGGCCTATCGCGGGATTGCTCCGGCCTTTACCGATCTGATCGGCGGTCAGACGCAGGCGATGTTCCCCGGCCTGGCTGCAGCCTTGCCCAACATCCGCTCGGGTCGCGTCAAGCCGCTGGCCGTAACCGGCAGCAAGCGGCATCCGCTGCTGCCCGACGTGCCGACGCTGGAAGAGGCCGGCATGAAGGGCTTCGATGCAATGCAGTGGTATGGCGTGGTCGGCCCGGCCGGCATTCCGCCCGATGTGGTGACGCGGCTCAACAGTGCGCTGACCACCGTGCTCAAGACCCCCGATTTCAAGGAAAAGCTCGCGGCCGAGGCGCTGGACCCGCAACCGATGACACCGGACCAGTTCCGCCAGTACATCGCCAGCGAGGTCAAACGCTGGAGCGAACTCGCCAAGGCACGCGGCATCCATCTCGATACCTGATTTACACCCGTATTCCCGCACAAGGAGTTTTGATTCATGGCCCGTAATACCCACGTCGCTGCCGACCACAACGCCCCGCCGGTCACGCGCATCCTCGGCAAATTTGTCGCCACGCATCCGTCGAAAGGCTGGAGCGATGCAGTGGACCACGAAGCCCATCGCACCTTCATGAACTGGCTGGGTTGTGCGGTCGGTGCCGCGCAACACGCCTCGGCGGACGCCGCGCTGGCCGCGGTGGCCGAACTGCAGCCGGCGGCGCAGGCTACCGTGCTGGGCAGCCGCACGAAGGTGGACATGGCCAGCGCGGCGCTGGTCAACGGCATCACTTCGCACACGTTTGACTTCGACGACACGCATCTGAAGACCATCATCCATCCGGCGGGTCCGGTCGCTTCGGCCGCACTGGCGCTGGCCGAACACACGGGTGCCAGCGGTCGCGCGGTCATCGATGCACTGGTCCTCGGTATCGATGTGGCGTGCCGCGTCGGCAATGCGATGTATCCCGACCACTACGATCGTGGCTGGCATATCACCGGTTCCACGGGCATGCTCGGCGCCGCCGCAGCCTGCTCGCGGCTGCTTGGCCTGGACGAAGAGCGCACGACGATGGCGCTGGGCATTGCGGCCTCGCAACCGGTGGGCCTGCGCGAGCAATTCGGCACGATGACCAAGCCTTTCCATCCGGGTGGCGCGGCGCGTGCTGGCCTGATGTCGGCGCTGCTGGCGAAGCACGGCTACACGTCCAGCGGCCGCGCGCTGGAAGCACCGCGCGGCTTCATGCAGGTGATCTCAAGCAAGGCGGACTGGAACGAAATCACCGACGAGCTTGGCCAACGCTTCGAGATTTCTTTCAATACCTACAAGCCGTTTGCATGCGGCATCGTGATTCATCCGAGCATCGACGCCTGCGTGCAACTGCGCGAGCAGGGTGTAAAGCCCGAGGATGTCGAGCAGATCGAACTGCGCGTGCATCCGCTGGTGCTGGAACTGACTGGAAAGAAAGAGCCGTCTGACGGACTGCTGGCGAAGTTCAGCGTCTATCACGGTTGCGCGGCGGGGCTGATCTTCGGCCGGGCAGGGGAGGAGGAATTCTCCGACCATATCGTCACGCGCGACGACGTGGTGGCGCTGCGCCGCAAGGTCGTGGCTACCGCCGATGCCAGCGTCGACGAGGCGGCCGCTTTCGTCAAGGCAACGCTCAAGGACGGGCGCAAGGTGGACGTGCACGTCGAGCATGCCATCGGGTCGCTGCAGCGTCCGATGACCGATCAGAATCTCGATGCCAAATTCCACGCGCTGGCTGATCCGGTGCTGGGATCTGGGCAGGTTGCGGATCTGATTGCGGCGTGCTGGAAGTTGGGTGGCGCAGCCGATGTGAAGGCACTGGTGAGCCTGGCGCAGCCGCGTTGATGTGTGGGGTCGGGGCAGTTTGACGCGCCCGGCCCTCTCCCCCGGCCCCTCTCCCGCTATGCGGGAGAGGGGAGCACACCACGGGCATATCTATTGCCGCTGGTTTTCTCGCCTCTACCGCATGCCGGTGAGTCCATATCACCGCCGGTTTTCTCCTCTCCGCCGCGTGCCTGCGGGTTCTATCACCGCTGGTTTTCTCCCCTCTCCCGCGTGCGGGAGAGGGGCCGGGGGAGAGGGCCAGCGTCTCAATCCCCCCAGCAGCCTTCAATCCCCCCAGCAGCCTTCAGCCCCTACAGCAGCGCCCAGACCCCGTCCGCTTCGCTGACCACCCCATCGGCCTCCAGCTTCCGCAGATGCGCCATCAAGGACCGCAGCGCTATCGGATGCTTGCTCTCGGGCACGTCGTCATAGACGCTGGCTACCAGCGTGCCGACATCCGTCGGTGCCAAAGCCCGCAGCGCGTTCAGCACCTTGGCCTCGCGTTGCATGCGATGGCGGATCAGCAGCCGGATCGCGTCATGCGGTCGCGGCATCAGAAAGCCGTGGCCCGGCGCGATCCATTCGATATCCTCGTCCAGCAGCGCATGCAGTGACGCCAGATAGGCGCGCATGTCGCCATCGGGCGGGTTGATGACCACCGTCGAGCCCTGCATCACGTGGTCACCCGTAAACAGCGTCTTTTCCTCTTCCAGCAGAAAGCAGAGGTGGTTCGACGCATGCCCCGGCGTATGCACCACGCGCAACGTGGTCTGCGCGCCGAGCACGATGCGGCCGCCATGTTCGGGCATATGGTCCGGGCGGAAGGTCTGGTCCTGCCGGTCTTTCACCTCCGTCGTGCGCCCCCATACCGGCGCCGATGTGGCCTGGCGCACGCGGACCGTGCCCGGCGAATGGTCAAGGTGCGTATGCGTGACCAGAATCCACTTCACGGGTCCCGGTGCGGCCGCCATGACCGCGTCGAAATGCGCGGCGTCTTCCGGGCCAGGATCGATCACGGCCCAGCAATTGTCGGCACCGGCGACGAAATAGGTGTTGGTGCCCGGCCCGGTCATCACGTTGCCGTTGTTGGCCGTGACGCGCCAGATCCGTTCGGATAGCTTCACGGCCAGCCCAGGCTCCAGTGCATAGCGCGCATGACCGGCGCCGTCGGGGTCGATGCGGGCGATCTCCGCGTAGCAGGGTTCCTCGGGCATGACCGGACGCTGGCCCTTGGGACCGTGCGCCAGGCGCGGCATCACCAGCGCGATGCTGCGCTGCTGCCTGGCAAAATCGAAGCACTCCTGTGCCGTCCTGAAATGGGCGATCGACTGCAGAATCTTGCGCGTGGCGTTGACCAGCGTGAGATTGTTGGCCGGATCGATGACATCGGCCGGACGCATCCATCGATGCTCCAAGGCTTCCACGCCATCATGGATCGCAGTCTGGCCAGCCGGCAGCAGCGCCATGAAAAAGCGCGTGTCGAAGCGCTTCGGCAGACCCGGCGGCGTCAGCCAGTAGGCGCAATAGGCCAGCTTGTCGACGGCGAGTCTCAGGCCGAGCATTTCGCAGACGTGCGCCAGCCCCTTGCCGCCATAAGCGGCGGCTTCACGCAGTTGCTGGCGGACACCGGCGTCCAGCTCGTCGAGCCGCGCGACCTGGCCGTCGGCGTCGTAGGCATACAGCAGGCCGGCTTCCTCGAAGGCTTCGCGGATCGCGCACAGGTAATAGTCCAGCCCGTTCGCGTCTACCTGGAGCCGCGCGCTGGCCGCGGGGTCATCCAGCCCGGCACACAGCGGATGCAGCGCGGCGTCCTGTGGATCGAGCACGCCGCCCGGAAAGACATAGGCGCCGGCGCTACGGTCGTCGTCGCGCTGGGGGCGGCGCATCATCAGGATTTCCATCCCCTGGGCGCCATCGCGCAGCACCAGCATGCTGGCGGCAAAGCGCATGGCCTTGGAACGGGTTGGATCGGTGGAAGCGGGAGCGGGAGTGGGAGCGGCGGAGGACATGGAACGCAGAGGAAGTCTCTTCGGATTCTCTTATCGGCAGATCCGGCCCATTCTAGCGGTTTGCAGCGCTGCCGCGATGCAGCAATAACCCTGCCTTTACCCGCTTCATTGCGGAAACAGGGCCATCTGGCCGGTCAGCAGCGTCTCGAAATCGTCGTCCAGGAACGGCAGGATCGCATCGGCAATCGGCTGTAGCTGGCGCGTGACGTAGTGGTCATAGTCGATCGGCGCGGCGCGTGTTTCCAGCGGTTCCGGGCCCGCCACCGTCATCAGGTAGCTGATCCAGCCGCCGTTCTGGTATTGCTTCGGGCGGCCATGCCGTTCGTTGTAGTCGTCGGCGATGCGCGCGGCGCGCACGTGCGGCGGCACGTTGCGCTGATACTCGTCGAGCTGGCGGCGCAGGCGCTTGCGGTAGACGAGTTGCGCGTCCAGCTCTCCGGCCAGCGTTCGCCGCACCGTATCGCGCACGTAGTCCTGGTACGGTTCGCGGTTGAAGATTTTCTCGTAAAGCGTCTGCTGGAACTGCTGCGCCAGCGGCGACCAGTCCGTGCGCACGGTTTCCAGCCCCTTGAAGACCATCTCCGCCTTGCCGTCCTGCCGCGCCACCTGGCCCGCATACCGCTTCTTGCTACCGAGGTCGGTGCCACGGATCGTCGGCATCAGAAAGCGGCGGAAGTGCGTTTCGAACTGAAGCTCCAGTGCGCTTTCCAGACCGTAGGTCTGCCAAAGGTGGTCGCGCCACCAGTCGTTGACATAGGCCACCAGGCTGCGGCCGATCTCGGCCGCGTCGTCCTCGGTCCGTGCGCGGCGCAGCCAGACGAATGTGGAATCGGTGTCGCCGTAGATCACCTCGTAGCCGCGCGCTTCGATCAGCTGGCGCGTCTGCCGCATGATCTCGTGCCCACGCATCGTGATCGACGATGCCAGGCGGGGATCGAAAAACCGGCAGCCGCTGGACCCGAGCACGCCGTAGAACGCATTCATGATGATCTTGAGCGCCTGCGACAAGGGCTTGTTCTTGTCGCGCTTGGCGGCTTCACGGCCTTGCCAGACGCGCGACACGATGGCGGGCAGGCAGTGCCTGGTGCGAGAAAACCGCGCGCCCCGGAAGCCGGGCACCGAATCGGCGTCGTCGGGATGTGCCAGACCCTCGACCAGCCCGATTGGATCGATCAGGAAGGTGCGGATGATCGACGGGTACAGGCTTTTGTAGTCGAGCACGAGCACCGATTCATAGAGTCCGGGGCGCGAATCCATGACAAAACCGCCTGGGCTGGCCTCGGGTGCCTTCTCGCCGAGGTTAGGCGCCACGTATCCCTGGCGATGCATCAGCGGCATGTACAGATGCGTGAACGCCGCCACCGATCCACCGCTGCGATCGGCCGGCAGGCCCGTCACGGTGGCGCGTTCCAGCAGGAAGTGCAGCAACTCCGTCTTCTCGAAGATGCGCGTCACCAGTTCGCAGTCGCGCAGGTTATAGCGCGCCAGCGCGGGCTTGTCCTCGGCGAACATCCGGTCGATCTCGTCCATGCGGTCGTACGGATTGTCGATCGACTTGCCTTCGCCCAGCAGCGTCTGCGCCACGGCTTCGAGACTGAACGACGGAAAGCTCCACGTGGCCGAGCGCAGCGCCTCGATGCCATCGATCACCAGCCGGCCGGCGGCACCCGCAAAGTAGTGCTGCTGCTGGTTGTGTTCGCGCCATTCCATCTCGGCGCCGCCACGCCCCAGGCGCAGCGGCATCTGAAACTGCCGGGCATGCTCGCGCAGCACGCGCAGGTCGAACCGCACGAGGTTCCAGCCAATGATGGCATCGGGGTCGTGGCGGGCGAGCCAGTCGTTGAGCCGCTCGATCAACTGCTGGCGCGTGGCGCAGTATTCGAGCGCGAAGTCGATATCGGGCGGCGTTTGCTGCGGCGCCGCGCCAAGCATATAGACCTGCCGCTGGCCGCAGCCTTCCAGCGCAATCGAATAGAGGTCGCCGAACGCATTGGTCTCGATGTCTAGCGATGCCAGCCGAAGGGCGGGGCGGTAATCGGCCGCGGGCTTCATCTGGGCGTTGCGCAGCACCCCATCGGCGCCGGCATCGCCATCGAACCAGACCGGCGCGGTGATGAAGCGCTCCATCAGGTAGCGCTCCGGCGGCCGGACGTCGGCCTCATAGACATCGACACCGGCTTCGCGCAGCGACTTGTCGATCTTGATCAGTTGCCGATGCTGCTGGCAGTACAGGCCCAGCACCGGACGATGCTGAAAGTCCTGCAACTGCAGCGGGCGCAGCACCACGTCGCGTTCGCCCTGCAGCAATGCCTCCGCCGCGCCGCGCTGCAGCTCGGGGATGAACGCGGTGGACGGCTGATAGGGCAGACGCAGGCGGCGCGGGCCATCGTCGGTCGCCAGCCAGAATTCGACTTCCGTGCCGGCGGGGGTGTCGCGCCAATGTCGGGTCAGGATGAAACCCTGCTGAAGTGCCACGCTGCAAGCCTTGGGGGATAAGTTTCTGGCGTGGATTTTAGCGGAGAGCGGCGGCTCAGGCTGGCGTCTTGAGCATCGCCCCCTGGAACACCACCGGGCCGCTCGGCCCGTCGGGATTGGGCGATCCGCCGGGCGGTTCGACGCTGACGGCCAGCGCGGACACATTGGCCGGCAGCGCATCCAGCGGCAGGCGTGCTTCGCGCGCATGGCCGATCACGCCAAGCGACTTCGGCTTGCCACCATCCGGCAGCGCCCACAGTTGCAGGGCCTGCTGCGCGCTGAGCGGCAGATCGTCGACGCGGCGCACCACCAGCGCACGCCCCCTGGCATCCCAGCTCACCAGCATGGCCGGCTGCGCTTGCTGCGACTGCAGCACGGCCACCACCACGCCCTGGGACGGGGGCGCCGATTCCCAGCGGCCCAGCGTGCCCACCAGCGCCACCACGGCAGTGACCGCGAAGGCGGCTGTCGTCATGCGCCAGAAGGCGGGCATCTGCCACCATCCGGCCCAGCCGGCTGGCTTGGGGCGCGGTGCGGCCGCCGGAGCCGCCGGCCGGGCGTCCTCCATTTTCCAGCCCAGACGGCTTTCGATGCCGCACCAGACCGCTTCCACCGGCACGGCCGGCGCGTGAAGTTCCGCCACGCCCGCCAGCCTGCGTTGCCAATGGGCGATGGCGGCGTGCACCGCTGGCTCCTGCCGCGCCAGTTGCTCCATGCGGCGGCGCGCGCCGCCTCGCAGCACGCCCAACGCATATTGCGCCGCCATGCGATCGAGCAGGTCCGGATTGCGGGCAAGGTTCATGGTGCGGACTCCAGACAGGCGCGCAGACGCTCAAGTCCACGGCGAATCCAGGATTTGATGGTGCCCAGTGGCGCGTGCATCCGTTCGGACAGCTCGGAATGGCTCAGGTCCTGCAGGTAGGCCAGCACGATGGCCTGGCGCTGGCCTTGGTCCAGCCGCTGGAGGCAACGGTTCAGCGCCCGGGCCTGCTGGCTGGCCTGCGCCAGCTCGGCGGGGCCGGCCGCTTCATCGGCAAGATCGGCTTCCGGCGCATCGTCGAGCGGCGTCGCCGTGGCCAGGCGCGCGGCGGCCGTGCGGCGCAGCGCATCGAGGGCGCGGTTGCGGACGATGGTGGTCATCCACGTCATCGGCGCGGCCAACTGCGGCCGATAGTCGGCCGCATGATGCCAGATGCTGACAAAACTCTCCTGCACCACGTCCTCCGCCAGGTCTCGCTTACCAGTGATACGCAGCGCGAGGCCAAACAGTTTCGATGCCGACTGGTCGTAGATCGCCCGCAGCGCCAGACGGTCGCCAATGGCCACACGCGCGAGCAGCGCTTCGAGCGGGTCTGGGTCGTCGGGCAGCGGTGAGGGCAGGGCCACGTGCGGCTCCGGGCGGAGGGGTGATCCGATTATAGGCACGCGGGGTGCATCCACACGCCCGATGCGTGCGTATAAGCCGGTAACGCGGCTCGTCGGGCCGCGTGGATCCATCGTCCCATCAAAGGAGGACTCTCATGGAAACGAAACCTGACGTGTCGGTGCCGCGTCATGATCTGTCCGGCAGCCTGTCTGACACGGATGCCCGGGTGGCGCCAAATCTGATGCGCCGTGGCTGGCTGATGGCCCCCGGCGCGTTTGCGCTGGGCACGCTGGCGGCGGTGGCGCTGGGTGAGGCCATGCCCGCCTGGGGGCAGACAAAATCCGGCAGCACGCATGACGACATCGATATCCTGAACACCGCGCTGGGGCTGGAATACCAGGCAATCGCGGCCTATCAGGTGGGCGCCGAAAGCGGCCTGCTGCAGAAGCCCGTGCTCGACACCGCGGTGAAATTCCAGACCCATCACAAGGCGCATGCGCAGGTGCTGGCCGGCACCGTGGAAAAGCTCGGTGGCAAGCCCGTGAAGGCGCGGGCAACCAAGGAATACAGCTTTCCGGCCGAGCAACTGAAATCCCAGGCCGATGTGCTGCGCTTTGCCGCCGGGCTGGAAAAGGGCGCCACCGCCGCGTATCTGGGCGTGCTGCCGAGTTTTTACAACCGCGAGCTGAGCAAGGCGGCCGGCAGCATCCTCGGTGACGAGGCGATGCACTGGGCCGTGCTATTGCAGGCGCTTGGCGAAGATCCGGTGCCGGGGGCGTTCGTAGGGTAGGCGGACGGGTGTTGTCTCCCCCTGGCCCGCGTCGCGGGAGAAGGGAGACAACCCACCTTGCACGCGGGCCCTACTCACTTGTTATGACCCGGCTCCCGCTACCGACGCTGCCGGACCTGGCGCCGATGGCGTCGCGGTGACGTCCGGCGCCCCTCGCAGCGCGGCGGGGATTGCCGGTTCGGGGGCACTCCGCTGCGGCTGTGGCTGCGGTGCGGGAGCGGCTTGTGCGACAGGGGCTGGCGCGGCTTGCGCGGCGAGGGTCGGAGCGGCCTGCGCGACAGGGGCGGGCTTCGGCGGTTGCGTTTTAGTCTGGGCGACCGGCGTGGCTGGTGCCGGTGCCGGAGCTGCCGCCGCTTGCGGTGCCGCACCACGCGCTGGCGCAGCCTTGCTCGCCACCGGTGCCTGGTCGGTGACGGTCTGTTGCGACCATCCGCCGCCAAGCGCCTTGTACAACTGCGCCCGGCTGGTCAGCCGCGCAAGCTGGATCGTGACCAGCTTCTTCTGGGCCTCGTACTGCTGGCGCTGCGCGTCGAAGACCGGGAAGTAGTCATCCACGCCGTTCTTGAAGCGCATTTCGGCCAGTCGCCGGGTCTCGGCAACTTCCTTCTGCAGCGACTGTTGCGCGGCGGTTTGCCGATCATAGGTGCCGCGCGCGGCCAGCCCGTCGGACACCTCGCGGAATGCGCCCTGGATGGTGCGCTCGTACTGGGCAACGTTGATTTCCTTGCGCACCTTTGACGCGTCGAGGTTTGCCTGGTTGGCGCCGGCATTGAAGATCGGCAGCGTAACCTGTGGCGCGAACGCCCAGGCGGCGCCGCCGGTGAACAGCCCCGCCAGCGTGGTGCTGGCCAGGCCGATGCCGGCCGTCAGCGAAACACGCGGGAAGAACGCCGCACGCGCCGCGCCGATATTGGCGTTGGCGGCTTTGAGCCGATGCTCGGCCGCCATGATGTCCGGCCGCTGTTCAAGCAGGGCCGACGGCAGCCCCGCCGGCAGCTCGGCAACGAACGAGTTGCCATCGAACGGTTGCGCGGGCGGCAGATCGGCCGGCAATGGGCCACCGATCAGCAGTGACAGCGCGTTTTCATCCTGCGCCACCTGGCGCGTGAACTGCTCGACGTCCACGCGCGCCGTTTCCACCTGCGTCTGCGTGCGATGCTGGTCGATCGCGGCCATGCCGCCGGCCTGCTTGCTCTTGCGCACCATCTCGGAGGCGTCTTCCTGCACCTTGAGCGTGTCCTGCGACAGCTTCAGCAGTTGCTGATCGGCCTGCCACGTCAGGTAGGCGCTGGCGATTTCGCCGATCAGGCTGATCTGCGCGCTGCGTCGCACTTCCTCGATGGCCAGATATTGTTCCAGCGACTCATGCTTGAGGCTGCGGATGCGGCCGAACACATCGAGTTCGAACGAACTGAAGCCAACGCCGGCGCCCCACGCATTGATGACGGCGTCCTGCCCGGGCGCCCGCAGGTCTCCGGTCACGCGCGTGCTGCTGAATCCGACGTTGGCATCGACGGCTGGGAATTGCGCGGCGCGCCGGATGCGGTAGTACGCGCGGGCCTCGTCGATCGACAGCGTTGCCACGCGCAGGTCGCGGTTGTTGGCCAGCCCAAGCTCGATCAGCCGCCGCAGGCGCGGATCGGTGAAGAAGTCTTGCCAGCCGAGGTTGGCCGCCGACGTCTGGGCCTGCGCGGGATTCTGGCCGCCCTGCGTGGTCTGGTACGCAGCGCCGGTTGGCCACGCATTGCCCACGGGCGAATCTGGCCGCTCGTACTTTGGCTCCAGCGTGCACGCGGCCAGCGCCAATGGCACCAGCAGGGCCAAGCTCCATCGCGGGACCGGCGGATTTTTCGGGGAGAGGCGCATTGTTGTCGTCTTCATAGCGTGAATCAACCGGTAAAGGCGCGCCGCAGCAGCTGCACGATGGCCGTGCCGGGCAAGCCGCGATGCGCGATGTTGTGCGGTGGCTCGCTGAACAGCAGCCGGATCAGGCGGTGCCGCACCGCCATATCGGGTAGCAGGGCGATCCCGATCAGTTGTCCCTCGGTGCGGGCCACGCGGCACGGAATCCAGCCCAGCGGCGCGAGCCAGAACGCACCCACGGCGCCAGCCTCCACGCGGGTGCCACTGTGCGATTCGAGCGCGACGCCGTTGCAGGACAGGTCGCGTGTCACGCCGTCCACTTCGCGCGAGATGCCATCGGGGCCATAGAACTGAAGGCGGCCCGCCGCGCGGAACGGAAAGCGTTCTTCCTTGCGTGGGCGCGGCAATTCGAAGCAGACCAGCAGCGAGGCCAGGTACAGGACCATCGAAATCACGGTCCACACGACGTTGAACACGGTGCCCGGTGCGTTGCCATCGGCGGCCACGGCGCGCGCCAGACCCATCGCCGACAGGAAGAACAGGGCGCCATACAGCGCCGCAAACTTGCCGTGCACCGTCAGCCTGGATCGGTCCAGGCCCTTGTTGGTGACCTTGAACGGCCGCCCGAACGGCTTGAACATGGCACTTGCCAGCGTTGCGGTCACCGCCATCGCGGCCACGATCTGCGTGACCTCCGTAAAGATCGGCATGGCGCGCGAGTCCGTAATCCAGATGCTGTACGCCCAGTACAACAGCAGCGCCGGAACGCCATAGGCCAGGAACTGCATCGGATCGCCATAGAGGGTCGGTACGTTGAAGAACCAGTAGAGCAGCGGACCGGCCAGCAGCATCAGCGTGAATGGCCGGCTGAGCCAGTGCAGCAGACCGTGCACGTAGTGCAGGCGCTGACGCAGCGTGTAGCCGCGGCCGCGCATCGGGCCATCGGCGGTCAACGCCACCTGGATCGTGCCCAGCCCCCAGCGGCTGCGCTGGCTGATGTATTCGGGCAGCCCTTCGGCGGACAGGCCCACGCTGAGCCGCTCATTGAGCCAGCGCGTGACGTAGCCGAACGGCATCAGCTTGTAGGTCAGGTGGATGTCTTCCGTCACCGTGCCAGTCGGAAAGCCGCCGATATGGGCCAGCGCCTCGCGCCGCACCACGAACGACGTGCCGATGCAGAACGCGGTGTCCCATGCGTCCTTGGCTGGCTGCATCACATCGAAGAATGCGCGCTGCTCGTCCACCCAGCATTCGGTGGAGCGCAGGTTGTACTGGATGGGGTCGGCGTTGTAGTAGAACTGGGGCGTCTGCACCACGCCGACGCGCGGGTCGTCGAACAGGCCGACGATGCGCAGCAGGATATTGCGGTTCGGTGCGAAGTCGGCATCGAGCACCATGATGTAGGGGGCGCCGCCATCGATCAGCGCGCTGTGCTGCAGGCCGTTGTTCAGGTTGCCAGCCTTGGCATGGGTGTTGTCGGGCCGGGTCACGTAGTTGACGCCGACCTTCTTGCAGAAATCCTTGAGCCAGTCGCGCCGCGTATCGTCGAGCACCCAGACGCGAAAGTTCAGATAGTCGAGCGCCTTGGCCGCGACGATGGTTTTTTCCAGTACGTCCAGCCCTTCGTTATAGGTGGCTATGAAAATGTCCACGCCCGGTGCGTCGCGGTCTCCGCGCAACCGTTGCTCGCCGGCATCGGCCTCGGCGCTGTGGTCGGTCTTGCGCGTCAGCGTGACGATGGAAATCAGCGTGTAGAGAATCGTCAGCGTTTCGAAACCGAGAAAGGCATGCGCCCAGATGCTCGGGAATTCCATGCGCCAATCGGGCAGCGTCTGCGTGACGCGCCAGACGTAGTACACGATCAGCAGAACTGCCGCCGCCAGGCCAAACAGCCAGCGGTCCGCCGCGCGGTGCCGGTTGCCGCGCAGGCAGAGCACGGCAATCAGCAATGCGCCAGCATTGATCTGGACCAGCATGCTGCCATCTAGAAAGTCGGCGAACATCGTTACTCCTTGGGTGTATTGCCACCAGGCTGAAATGGATTCCATCCCGTCGCGGCCAGCACTGCCCAGGCCGTGGCCCCCAGGTGCGGCAGATGGAAATAGAAGAAGTCGTTGGTCTTCGAGTCAGGCCCGATCTGCAGACCGGTGCCGACGCGCGTCTCGGGTGTGGCGAACAGCATCCCCGACGGCGCGCGCTGCGATACCAGCAGCGGCCAGAGTGGTGCGGCCTCGCTATCCCGGCCGCTGGCGCGGAGCACCAGCGCGGCCTGGCCGGTGCCTTCGGTCCAGATGCCATCCGGATTCGCGTTGAATCCATAACCGCCCTTGACGCCGTGCTTGGCGCGCGCCCAGGTGAGAGCGCGTTGCCAGTTGCCGGCCGCATCGGGAATCGCAATCAGCGGCCACAGCGATGCATCGAGCGCAGACGGGCCATCGTTCAACGTCCGGCCGTCGTCGCGCGTGCCAATCGCAAACCGTCCTTCGCCTGGCTGCCACATCGTTTCGACGAACTTGCGCGAGCGCTCGGCGCCGGTGCGCCAGCGCGGATCACTGTCGTAGCGCGACAGCCAGCGGAACACCGCGTACGTATCGACGTTGTGCTCCGTTGACTTCCAGCCCTGGCGCTGCGGCGACGGCTCATGGCCGAAGAATCCGCCAATGAACGCGGCCGGTGCGTCGCTGTTGTACGTGACCTTGTCGACCCAGCCCATCATGGTCCGCGCCGTATCGAGGTAGCGCGGGGTGCGCGTGGCCTCGTACGTCGCCAGCAATAGCAGCGCGGCCCATGCCACGTTGCCGGTGGCCGTGCCAACCTGATACCGGTCTTCGAACCAGCGGTTGGCCTTGGTGTCCCACCAGCCCGGCATCGGCACGGGGCCGTCGGGCACCGCGCCGGCACGATAGGCATTGCGGATCCGGCCATCGTAATAATGGCGGTCGCGCGTCACGCCGGCCACCACGCCATCGGCGATGCGTCGGGCAGCGTCCTTCTGGCCGCACGCGATCAGCGCGATGCCGGCCAGCGCGTTGTCGTAGACGAACGCCGACTCCTTGAGCGGGCCGGGCAGCGGATCGCCACCGGGGGCTGCTTCATAGCTGGCCAACATGACAGGCCCGTTGCCGGGGATGGCCGCCACGCGCTGGGTCAGCGTCTGGCAGCCGGCGTCGCGCATCTGGTCGCGCGAGGCATCGCCCGAAGCGGGGGCCGCGGCCAGCCCCAGGGGCGTGGCCAGCAGCGTTGTCATCAGACCTTCGATCAGCCGCTTGCGCGCGGCCGGGGATCGCTTTCCTGCGGTAGTACGCTGCACGGTAGTCTCCTTCCTGCGGGCGTTGGGTGAATGACCAAGTGATCGGCTCCGATCAGATCAGCCGGCGAAACCACGGGCGGTCCAGACTGACCTTGGCCCAGTGGCCGAGCGCGCAACGGTCCGTCTTGCCTGCGCCGGGCAGGTCAGGCAGCGGCTTGTTCAGCTTCGCGATCAGGTACAGCTCGTTTTTCTCGATGGGAGGGAAGGGCACGAAGTAGCGGGCCTGATCGCCATCGGGTGCGCGCGGCAGGATTTCCGCGACCTTGCCTGGCTGCGGCGTGCCCACGCCATCGACCAGTACCGTGACGGGGGCGCCGGGCAGCAGGTCTTTGCTGAGGCTGCGCGGGAATACCGCCACCACGGCGGGCTGCGCGCAGTTCGTGGCGCGCATCAGCGTGGCACCGGCCGACACGCGCGTGCCCGGCGGCGCCAGCACGTCTTCGACGATGCCGCCCGCATAGGCCTTGATATCGAGATTGGACACGCGGTCCAGGCGTTGCTGCTCGGTGTCGACCAACTTGTCGACTTCGGTGCCGTAATCCTGGAGCTGCTTGATTTCCGCCTGCAACTGCGTGATCTCGGCCTTCAGTTCGTCCGACCGCTGGGACAGCGCGCCAACGGCGCTGTCATTGCTGGAGGCGTAGACCTTGTTCCGGGTGGCGGCACTGCTGCTGCGCGCGCTGTTTAGCTCGGCCTCGACGGCGTCTCGCTGGCCCGCCAGCACGGTGAGCTGGTTGCGCGATGCATCGGTGAAGGCCTGGCTGACGGCGCCGGCCTGCTGCATCGCCTCGTTACGATTCACTACACCTTGTTGCGCGTCGATCTGCTGCTGCGCCACATTCAGGCGTGCTTCGATGCCACGGACCCGTGAATCGTTCTGCTGCTGCGCCGCCGACGTGTAGCGCTTGACGTCGCCACTGGTGGCGGTCAGCCGGGCCTGGTTGACTTCGAGCTTCGACTTCGCGGCTTCGAGCCGTTTTTCGTTATCGAGCTTCTTGCCGGTCAGTTCCAGCAACAGCGCGCGATCCATGTTCGGATTCTGCAGCGTCATCAACGATTCCCCGGCCTTGAACGTGGTGCCCTCCGGCACGAGCTGCTTTGTCACGATGCCTTCGACGGGCGTGGTAATCAGGCTGACAGGGCTGTTGATGACGGCACGCTCCGAAGATCGCACGAAGACGTACGGGAACATCACGGAAAGAATGATCCAGATGACGAAGCCCACCATGCCGTAGCTGGCCAGCCGGGGAATGGCCTGCCATACGGGCCGCAGACTGAGCGAACTGCTGCGGGGCGCCAGCGTGTCGCGTGGCGGGGGCTGCTGTGGCCGTTGCGTGGTTGGCGGTAGCCGCGTTGGCACTTTCGGCTTCTGGTCGGAATTGTTGTCCATGCGAGCTCCCGGATAAAAGGTGGCTAGCCACGATCGCCAACGTCGATCGCGGTGATGTTTTCGCAGACAAGCACTGTCCCTCCGAACGAGCGGCATCCGCTCGTTCGGGTATCGAGTGCTCTCGTCCCCCAACAATTTTTATGCGCCGTTTGTCCCGGGCCGTTGCTACGCCGCCGGAACAGGCGAGTGGACCGTGTAGACCGATCCATTGAACTGCTTGCATGCCGATGAACGGCAATGCTCGCAGACACTACAAGGCGCGACGCGCCACATGGAAGCTCACAGCACAGCATCGCCGCATTGATGCAATGCAACGCTGGAGCGATTCAAAGTTAGTCAGTTTGCGATTTGCTTGCTGTAAGAATGTGTAAGGACTGTATATCGGTCCACTTACATCTCCGCCTCGGCGGCTTGCGTAGCAACGAGTTGTTGCAAGCCGCTGATTCAATCGGCGCGCGAGCTAACGTTCTCTTAACCCGTTGCGCAACGACGGATGTAGATGTTGCACGGATCGCGGTCGACGTGGACAAATTTGCATGGTGTTGCTGCAAAAGGTGCGAGCGCATCGGGGGCAGCAGGATCGTCGCAGTGCAGCGTAGGACCGCTCCCGCTGAGTATGTTTCAGCGTGTGACTGTCGCAATTGCTTGCGACTTCGTGGCTCGGTGTTCTATCAGCGGGCGCAATCGGGTGAGGGTGGCGGGAAGGCAAAACGGCAACTTTTGCCGCGAGGAGCGCGTGGCTGTGAGTTTTGCGGCAGAGGGTTTCCGGGTGGGTGGAGTGTATTGCGATAAGAAAACTTATCGCGATAGTGTTGGTGCGGAGCGCGTCTTATTAGGTGGATCTAAAGCGGAAGGTGCATCCGCTCCGCCGGGCGGCGCTGCCTCAATCGCGGCTGGTGGCGGTGAAGATCTCCCGGTGTGAAGCTCTCGTAGTACACACCTGATGCCGATACTAGTATGAACAAGGCAAGTTGGATTTCACCGGGGGCGAGCGATGACCTTGCAACAACTGCAGGTTTTCCTGAACGTAGTGGCACAAGGCAGCATTCATGGCGCGGCGCGCGCGCTTGGCGTAACGCAGCCGGCAATCACCGCGAGCATTCGTGAACTGGAAAAAACGCTGGGCGTGCCGCTACTGCTTCGATCAGTAAGGGGCGTGAAGCTGACGCCTTACGGGGCGGCGTTTTATCGTCGCGCAAAAGCCATTACGGCTGATATGAAGCGTGCTGAGGACGAACTGTTGGAAATGCGGGGGGAGCAGGCAGGGAGCGTCGTGGTGGGTCTGTCTGAACTGGCGGAGCATTCCATGATGCAGAAGGCATTCCGTGGGTTTCGGAGTGAGGGGCGCAGTGCATTGCTGTCCTTCTACCAGAGTAGCTTTTCCTCCGCGGTGGGCAGGCTGTTCGAGAATGCCCTGGACTTTGCGATTGTCACGGGGCAGAGAAATACGCAGTTCCCGGATTTCGTGGTGGCAAAGCGGCTGTTTTCGATGCCAGTGGTGCTGGTCGCGAGATCTTCGCACCCCAAGATTCACGCGCGGCGTGTCGATGCACTGACCGATGCGGAATGGTTGCTGCCATGTGAGGCGGGTGATGACACGGACCGGGCGTTCACGCAGTACTTCGAGGCCATTGGGCTACAAACTCCCAGAATCTCTCGTTGCCTGACGGTTTCAGCGGCGACTCTCTTGCTGCAGGAGGTAGATCTGATTGCTCCTGTTCAGTACCCGACGTTCAAACTGAAGATGGAGAGTCACGGTCTTGAGATGATTCCGATCGAGTTGGAAGCGGTCATCATGTCGGCCTATCTGCTGACACGCCGTGACCATCGTTTGTCGGATGACGCCGAGGCACTCCTCGCAATATTCGAAGAGATTGCCGGGGAAGTGCCGTTCGTTGAGCGCGACGATTAAGCCTGGCTGGCACTTCATCGTGGCCCTTGCGCGTTGACTTGGTAATCGCGTCGGGTCTCTTTAAATTCGATGCACGGGACGCCATTCAACGCCAGGTCAAGGGGCGACCTTGCGACGCGGGCGCATCGTCCACAACCGATTGCTGGGCGGCCAGTGGAATTCAAGCACCAAGAACAAGCCCGTAGCTGGACATGATTGCCGACAACTTCTCGCGATTTGGCGGCCCGCCTGCATTCACCACTTCCTGTACATCGAGAAAGTACTGCGCACCCAGGTCAGGCGTCAGTATGACAAGTGCTTTGGCGGTGGTCTGGTGCGGGTTGCTGAATGCATGGATTGAACCCTTGGGGGTATGCATCCATTCGCCGGGCGCCAGATCCCTGGCAACGCCGTCAACGGAATAGCGGATGAGCCCTTCCAAGGCGTAAATGCATTCTTCATTGTGGGTGTGACTATGCGGTGGAGGCACATTTGCTCCCGGCGCAATCGTCAACTCGAAAACGCCCAGGGTCTTCGTGGCGGCTCCGTCTATCAGATAGCGCACTGTCAGGCCACCAATTGCGATTGGCTTGAGAGTGGATGCGTCGGCAGTCATCGCGAATACTCCAAACAGGAAAGCCGCCAGCGGAGGCGACGGGAAACGCGGGTTGGGGTGGGGCAGTAACTTCCGAGGTGCGTGCGACTACTGCATGTGGGCCAGCACGAGCAACACGACCGTGACGGTGACGGCGCCGCCAATGCGTGTGGCGATCTGCGCAAACGGCATCAACGGCATGCGGTTCGCGGCGGTCAGGATGGCCACGTCGCCGGTGCCACCCTGGCCGCTGTGGCAAGCGGTCACGATGGCCGTGTCGATCGGATACATTTTCAGCCAGACGCCCACCAGCGCACCAGTGGCCATCAGCGTTGCCACGGTCGCCACGATGGTGATGATCGTAGGCAGGTTGAAGGCGGCGATCAGCTTGTCCCACGGTGTCAGCGATACGCCGATGGCGAACAGCAGCGGATACGTGACAGCCGTCGAGAAAAACTTGTAGACCACGAAGGCGCCTCCCTGCAGGGGCGGCGACACCGCCTGCGTCAGCTTGAGCAGCACGGCGATGAACAGCATGGCCACTGGCGCGGGCAGGCCGAACAGGCGGTGACACATGATGCCGACCACATAGAGCGTCAGCGCCGTGACGCCGGCCGCGGCGATGTGGTCTACGTCGACGTGTCCCGTGATTTCCTTCTGGTTGACGTCCAGTTCGTCATGCTCGCCGGGCTGCAGACGGCCTTCGCCGGTGTAGGCCGGATAGCGCTTGCCGACGAAATTCAGCGTACCGGACAGGATGATCGCCGTCAGGCTGCCCAGCATCACCGGCGGCAGCACCGTGGCGAACAGCATGCCCTGGTCCTGGTGCAGGATCTCGCTGTAGCCGATGGACAGCGGAATCGCGCCCTCGCCAACGCCGCCCGCCATGATCGGCACGACGATATAGAAGAACGTGTGCGATGCGCCGAGCCCAAGCGCGGTGCCGACCAGCGTGCCGACAGCACCGCCAGCGACAGACCCCGCGGCCAGCGGCACGAAGATTTTCAGGAATCCCTTGATGAGAACGTGGCGATCCATGCCCAGGATGCTGCCGACGATGATGCAGGCGATAAACAGGTAAAGGAAATTCGTGGCCTTGGTGAAATCCATCGTCACCTTGACCACATGATCCGGCAGCAACTTGTAGTAGACCAGCGCGGACGGCACGAATGTGGCGAAGATTGCCGCCGCGCCAATGGCGCGAACCAGCGGGATACGCTTGCCGATTTCCGCCAGTGTGAAGCCGCAGAACGCGAACATCACGATGACCAGCGAAATCTCGTTCGAGAGGTTGTGAATCGACACCAGCACCACCAGCAGCGCACCCGCCAGGATGTAAACCGGCAGCGGAAAAATGCCGATGCGCATTTCCATCAGCCGCCACCACCCGTGCGGCCAGAAGCGTTCGTCAGGTGCTGCCTGCTTGGCTTGCGTGACTACCGGTTCGGCTTCCATAGCTGACGTCCTCCGGGGGCGATGAGGGGCCGCCGCGGCGTCGTCCAGCCGGTTCAGTGGCTGTTGGGGTGGCGAGCGTCCAGCGCGCTGTTCATCTTGGTAGTCAATGCGGGCAAAGTCAAACAGCGAGCGTGGGCGAGGGCGCTTGTCCTTGCCGCCGCAGCACGACATGCGTGGCCTTTTCGGAGGCCACGGAAGTCACGCATGCGTATCCCAGCGCCGGCAGGTCGAGCCCGTGGAACAGTGCCTCGCCACAGCCAAGCAGCACCGGCGAGATCGCAACGTGCAATTCATCGATCAAGCCCGCCGATAGAAACTGCCGGATGGTGCCGGCTCCGCCGCCGATGCGAACGTCCTTGCCACCAGCAGCGGCGCGCGCCAGATCCAGCGCTTGGCGAATGCCGCCGGTGACGAAATGGAACGTCGTGCCGCCTTCCATTTTCAAAGCGGGACGCGCGTGATGCGTCAGGACGAAGGCCGGCACGTGGTACGGCGGGTTGTCGCCCCACCAGCCTTTCCAGTGTTCGTCCGGCCATGCGCCACGAATCGGCCCGAACATGTTCCTGCCCAGAATCCAGGCGCCCACGTTATCAAAGCCACGCGCCGCGAAATCGTCGTCGATCCCGGTCGTCCCGCCGTCTTTGCCGAACAAGGTCTTTTGGAACGTGCGTGTTGGCACCAGCCACTGATGCAAGTTGGTGCCACCAATGCCGAGCGGATTGTCGATGTCCTGATCCGGGCCCGCGCCATATCCGTCCAGCGAGATCGTGAAGCATTCAACGCGAACGCGTGTCATGGTTTGTCTCCGTTTGCATACGTCCAACCGCTGGCCAGCGCAAAGCAGGGCGGAAAACGGCCCTATTGCGCGAGGAAATCGACAATCGCGCTCACGGTGACCTGCGGCTTTTCTTCCATCAACCAATGACCGGCACCGGGAACCACCAGTTCCTGGACGTTGACCGCCGCGTTTCGCATGACAATCGCCTCATTCTGGCCAAACGATTTCTCGCCGCCAATTGCCAGCACGGGCATCGTCAGCTTGGTGGCCAGCGATTTCTGGTTGTCTTCGGCGTCCTGGCGAATGGCAAGGAATTGCGCGAAAGCGGAATGCATGGCGCCTGGCCGCGCATAAATGCGAGCGTAGTGAGCGCGCGTGGCCTCGTCGATTTTCGACGGATCGCCCGCGAACTCATTCCAGAATCGATCCAGATAGATCCGCTCCCGGCCTTTGACCAGCCGCTCGGCATCGGGTCCGCCAAAATCGAAATGCCAGAGCGCGGGCATGCGAACAATCTGCTCCCAGGGCGGCACGCCAGGCACCGGGGCGTCCATGACCACGAGCTTCCGGGTCTTGTCCGGATAACGCGTTGCATAGGCAAATGCGACCATCGTTCCGATATCGTGGCCCACCACGTCAGCCTGGTCGATATGCAATTGCGTCAGCACCGACCGGATATCGCCGGCCTGCGTACGTTTGTCGTAGCCGCCAGGCGGATGGGACGACAAGCCCATGCCACGCAGATCGGGCACGACCACCGTATGGTTCCGCGACAACTCGGCCGCCAGTGGCGCCCACATATCGCCGGTATCGCCAAATCCGTGCAGCAGGACCACGGCCGGCCCGCTGCCGCCAACTCGCACATGCAGTGTGGCACCTTCGGTCTTTATGTCCTGATTCCGAAAACCGGACGGGTACGGCTTTACCTGGGCCTGCAATGACTGGCAAACAGCAAACAAGGCAAGGGCGGCGAACAGTTGGCGCATGTGCTTTTTCTCATTCTTGTTGGGAGGATTACCGGTGAGGGCGCGTGAGGCCAGACGCAGGTACATCAAGCGTGGCGACATCGAAGTGTAGTGCACGCCGCGTAGGCCGCAAGTACACATCAGATGGGCCGGGATCTGTCTGCGCAAGTTAATCTTATTTCACACAGCAGTCGCTTTATGTGCTAAATGCACCGCATGAAAGTGCGGGCCTCTTATGCGGGCCTCTTATCCAGTAATGAGCGAGTGCCGCCTGTTCAGTCAGCCTTGTCGCGGCTAGTCGCCTGGATCTTGTCCCAAACCTGTCCGGGCTGAGGAATGTCGATGTCGAAGACGGTTTCAAGCATGTCCGCGAAATGGTCCGCGCTGGTGATACGGCGTTCGCTAATGTTGTTGGGCATCACCCTGCGCAAGCGATCGTTCTGCAGCGCGACATAGCCGTCCGCGGTATGACGCAGGACTGCCAGCGCGTTTGTAAACGGAGACCCGGGGTCGCGCATCAACCAGGCATGCATGGCGGTCATGGCAGCTTCGTCGCTGTGGTCGGCCCGGAAGTCGAAGCTGCGGGCGATGCCATGCGCATGATTGTTGAAGCGCAGCCAGCCGTCCGCAGTCGGCATGATCGAAAAATCGAAGCCGCGCTGGTGGATCGGGCCAATATCCAGCGGCACGGGTTCGACGATCGCGTCGGCCACGCCGACCTCGGCGAGATAGGGGCTGTCGAGATCGACGCGCAGGGTCAGGTGATTGCCGATGGCAACGTCGCCCAGAATCTCACGATTAACGCCGCCGCACAGCCGCGTTACCCGGAATCCGATGGCATCGAGCGCTGCGCCAAAGAGACCGTTCATCTCGTAGCACCAACCACCGCGCTTGCCATCCACCATTTTGGCGAAGGCAGACACCGGGGTGATTGACGACGGCCATCCCATGAAGGCGTCCAACGCCTCGAAGGTGAATGTCATGAGGTGAGCGCGATGAAGTCTGGAAAGCCCGTAAAGATCGAGAGAGACCGGCCGGTCGATCTTGATCCTTGCCAGATAGGCGTCCAACTGGCTGGCTGACAAGGTCATTCCGTTTTCGTTTGAAGGCACGAGTGTCATCCTTCAGACTCCTTTCGCTGGACCGTTGTTGAATGTCTCGATTCCGGTTCGCCGGCCTTCTGCGTGATCTCGGCCAAAGCAGCCTGTTGCCAGCTTCATTAGCCGGCCTATAACGCTGCGCTTAATCGGTTCGGCACGTATTGCCGCTACTTGACGTGCAGGATTACGAGTCCTTCCGAGATCGTCGGGGCACCTGCGCCATTGCCTGCAGCGTTCTGTGCGATCCAATCCTTTGCCTTTTGGCTGCTCTCTTCGATCCCGGTCTTGTCATGGCAAACAGTAACCGAGAAGCCAAATTCACCATCCTCGCTTCGGGCCAGTGTGTAGCTGACAAAGCCTTGGACCGACCGCATCAACGATTCAATCTCAGGAGTGCGCCTCTCCAGTAAATCGAAGAGTTCCTTGGCACCGGCTCCTGAATAAGCCCTTATTACTGTGTGCATGATGTGTCACTCATTTTGATGCCCCGGAGTCGACGCCAATACGGTGCTGGATGGAACGCTTAGTCGGGAGTCAATGCTGCAGAAAGAATGTTCCCCGCCCGATTCATATTCGCAACCATATGTCGTAAGGCCACCTTACACAGGGGTGGAATTGTGTTCGTCCCCCATCAGGAACAGCTTTGGCGGCGAATGGAAAAAATGCCAGTGATCTGTGGCGAATTTCCGTTTTTCGCCCAGTGGGCGAGGGAAATGAGGGCTATAAGTGACTTACTGATTTCTACGATTCACGACGTTCCGGATGGCAGGGCGCATTGCGCGCGGCGGATATTCGCAGCTATCCGTGCCAACCAGCCCCGTCGCTGACCCCTGACGCCTTATTCGGCGGCCAGCGGCCCGCCGCGCGCCGCCACGAGCATGTCGTAGAGCAGCCGCGCCGCAGGCGGCAGCGGCCGGCCGCGTCGCGCGATCAACCCGAGTGTGCGCGTGATGCGCGGCGACTCCAGCGGAATCGCGGCCAGGCCGCGCTCGCCGTCGGGCGGCAGCGCCATACGAGGTACCACGCCGATACCTAGCCCTGCCTGCACCAGGCTCACCAGTGCCGGCACATGATGTACCTCGCAGTACCAGCGCGGCCGCGTGGCAACGCGCGCCAGCGCCTGGTCGATCAGGAAGCGGTTGCCGCTGCCCTGTGCAAGCGTGATGTAGTCGTGCTGGCCGAGGTCTTCCCAAGTCACGTGCTTGCGCGCCGCGAGCGGATGGCCAATCTGGCATGCCACGACGAACGGTTCCTCGATGAGCGGCAGGAATTCGATATCGGCCTCCTGGGTGCCGATGTAGGTCAGGCCGAAGTCGGCATCCCCGCGTGTCACGGCCAGCAGCACATCGGCCGACGATTCGTCCATCACGCGCAGCCGGATGCCCGGATAGCGCGCGTGATAGGCGTCGACCACCGCGGGCAGGAAATAGCCAACCGCCGATGGCACGCACGCGAGCGTGACCTCGCCCGAAAGCCGCTCGGCCACGTCGCGGATGCCGAGCATCGCGCCTTCTAGTTCATTCAGCACGTTGCGCGCCTTGTGCACGAAGGCCCGGCCCACGGTGGTCAGTTCGACCTTGCGCGTGGTGCGCGTGAACAGTTCAACGCCCAGCGCCTCTTCAAGCTTGTCCACGCGCCGCGACAGCGCGGACTGGGACAGGAACAGCGCTTCGGACGCCGCGCGAAAGCTGCCAAGGTCGGCCACGGCCAGAAACGCCCGCAGATCGGCAAGATCGAAATTCATGTGTCAGACGCAAGAATTCATCGGATATTTGCACTTTACAGCGAAACGGGCGGCGCAGATCATTGCGCATCGAAAAAACGCGCGTCACGGAGACAGGGCAATCGTGCCCAAGGTTGACCGCGCCTTGTCCCGAAAGAGGATCGACATGTTCCGAGATTCCGATGGCCGTCCGGCGATGAGCCGGAGCCGCAAGCTGCTGCTGGCATTGACGTCCTGCGCAGGTCTTGTCGCCGGTGTAGCGACGCCGGCGGTGGCGCAGACCTGGACCCCAACCCGGCCAATCCGCCTGATCGTCCCGTACGGCCCGGGCGGCAGTTCCGACGTGATCGCGCGCGTGTTGGCCGCTGAAATGTCCAAGGGACTCGGCCAGCAGATTGTCGTCGACAACAAAGGGGGCGGGCAGGGCGTGATCGCCATGCAGGATGCCGCGCGTGCGGAGCCGGACGGCTACACGATGGTGCTGGGCCATGTCGGCACGCTCGCGGTCAATCCGGCCATGATGAACAAGTTGCCGTATGACCCGGAAAAGGACTTCGTACCCGTAACGCTGCTGGCCAAGGTGCCGATGGTGTTCGCGGTGGGGCCGAGTGTGCGTGCCGCCAACCTGACGGCGTTCCTCGCCCAGGCCAAGGCCAAACCGGGTGCGATGACCTATGGCTCCGCGGGGAACGGCAGCGCCGGCAACCTCGCGTTCGAAATGCTCAAGGTCACCGCGCACGTCGATCTCGTCCACGTCCCTTACAAGGGCACCGGCGCGCAGATGACGGACCTGCTGGCGGGCAACATCGATGCCGCCTCGGCCGGTCTGCCGGGCTTCCTGTCCCATGTGAAGGCAGGCAAGCTGCGCATCCTCGCGGTGGGCTCCGCCCAGCGGCTCCCGGCAATTCCCGATGTGCCCACCGTGGCGGAGCAGGGCTATGCGGGCTTTGAAAGCTCGCAGTGGTTCGGCTTCATGGTGCCGGCGCGCACGCCCGCCAACGTGGTGGCACGCCTGCATGCCGAAGCCGTGAAGGCGCTCGCGGCACCCGCCGTGCGCCAGCGGCTGGAGGAAGACTCAAGCACGCCCGTAGGCGATGGCTCGCAGGCGTTTGCGCGCTTCATCCATAGCGAACAGCAGCGCTGGGGCGCCGTCGTGCGCAGCGCGCATCTGAAAGCCAACTGATTTCCTGTCACTTCTACCCGATCCACTCATGCAAGCAAATCGCGTCATCCTGTCTGAAGCAGAACTTCGTCAACTTGGCAGCCGCGCCTTCCAGGCGCTCGGTCTGCCCGCCGCCGATGCGGAAGAAGTGGTCAACGTCCTGGTCATCGCGGACCTGTTCGGGCTTAGCACGCACGGCCTTTCGCGCATCGAGTCTTACGGCGATCGCCTGCAGGTGGGCGGCATTGCGGCCAAGGCCAACATCACCGCCGAGCGCGTGGCGCCGGCACTGGTCAAGATCGACGGTGCCAACGCGGTAGGCCCGCTCGCCGGCATGCGCGGCCTGCGCGCGGCGATGGAGGTGGCGAGCGAATGCGGCATTGGCATGGCACTGGTGCGCGGCAGCAACCACTTTGGCCCGATCTCGCCGTACAGCCTGATCGCCGCCGAGAACGGCTTCGCCAGCATGATCGGCAGCAACGCGACCACCACCATCGCTCCCTGGGGCGGCAGCGATGCGCGCCTGGGCAACAGCCCGCTCGGCTTTGGCGTGCCCGGCCATGATGGACGCCATTTCCTGCTCGACATGGCCATGAGCGTGGTGGCGCGCGCCAAGATCCGCAATGCGCTGAAGGCCGGCGAGTCGATCCCCAACACCTGGGCCACCGATGCGCAGGGGCGCGAGACCACCGATCCGCGTGCCGCGCTTGACGGCTTTCTGCTGCCGATCGGCGGCCACAAGGGCTATGGCCTGGCGCTGCTGGTGGACCTGTTCGCTGGCCTGCTGTCCGATGCCGCCTACCTCACGCATGTGAAGTCGTGGGTCGACGCGCCTGACGAGCCGCAGAACCTCGGCCACTTCTTCATCCTGATCGATACGCGCCGCCTTGGCTCCGCCCAATGGCTGGCTGGCCGCATGAAGGACTTTGCCGCGATCCTGCATGGCAGCGCACCGGCCGAAGCCGGCAAGGCCGTGATCGTGCCGGGCGAGATCGAACTGGACAAGATGGCGCAGCAGCGTGCGCAGGGCATTTCGCTGGACGTGGCGACCGTGGAATTGCTCAAGCAACACGCGGCCAAGCTGGGCGCCTGAGCTTGCAGTCCATCCATAACGATAAACAGGGGACACGCATGCGCTGCAAGATTGCTGCCATCACATTGCTGCTTTCCACCGCCGCGGGCACGGCGCTGGCCCAACCGTGGCCGGCCCGGCCGATCCGCATGGTGGTGCCGTATGCCGCCGGCGGCGCCGCCGACATTACCGCGCGCATCATCGGCCACAAGATGACGGAGACGCTGGGCGTGGCGGTCGTCGTCGAAAATCGTGGCGGCGCCAACGGTGGCATTGGCACCGACTTCGTTGCCAAGTCCGCGCCCGATGGCTATACGCTGCTGCTCGTGGCCAGCGGGCCGATCGTGGTCAATCCGTCGCTGTACCAGAAGGTGCCGTACGACCCGATCAAGGACCTGGCGCCGGTGAGCCAGATCACGAGCTATCAATACGCACTCGTGGTGGCCGCCAACTCGCCCATCAAGAGCGTGCCGGACCTGATCAAGCGCGCCAAGGCCAGCCCGGGCAAGCTCAGCTATGGGTCCACCGGCATCGGCGGTGGCGGTCATCTGGCGGGCGAGCAGCTCGGCACCATGACCGGCACCAGTCTCACCCACGTGCCATACAAGGGCAGTGCGCCCGCGCTGGCCGATCTGCTTGGCGGACAGCTATCGTTCACGTTCGATACCGTCGTCACCGCGACGCCGCAGATTGCCGGCGGCAAGCTGCGTGCGTTCGCAGTCTCCGGAATGAAGCGCGCGAGCGCGTTGCCGCAACTGCCGACCATGAATGAACTCGGCTACAAGGGCTTCGATATCACGCAGTTCCAGGGGCTGTTCGTCCCAGCCAAGACAGATCCCGCAATCATCGAGCGGCTGCATCAGGCCGTGGTGCAGGCGCTCAGGCAGCCCGACGTAATCCGGCGCCTGGGCACCGAGGGCGGCAACGAACTCGTCGGCAGCTCGCCTGCCGAATTCGCCAAACTGATCAAGTCGGATTCAGCGATGTACAGCAAGCTGATCAAGGACGCCAACGTCAAACCGGAGTAATCCATGTATCAAGTCGATGTCCTGATCCAGGGCTTCCCTGGCCGTGCCATTTGTCATGGCGGTCTTGGATGGAGCACCGTGACGCTGCTGCGCGGCAATGGACGCACCATCCTCGTGGATGTGGGCGCGTTCGGCGTGCGCCGGCATCTCCAGCACCAACTGGAGGCGCACGGCGTCAAGGCGGCCGATATCACCGACGTCGTGCTCACTCACGCGCACTATGACCATGCGGTGAACTACATCCTGTTCCCGCGTGCGAAGGTGTGGATCGGTGCCGACGAGCTGCGCTGGGCCGCGGCCCAGCCGCCGGGTTTCAATCCACTGCCCGAGCTTTACGTGCGTGCGCTGGACACCGGCGAGCACGTGCACCGCGTGCAGGCCGATACCGAATTCCTGCCCGGCCTGCGTGCGATTGCCGCGCCCGGCCACACACCCGGTCATCTGCTGTTCTATCTGTCCGCCAATGACATTCCGGTGCTGTTCACCGGCGACGCGGCGAAGAATCGCGCCGAGCTGCTGAGTGGCCGTGTCGATGCCAGCGAAAGCCACGCGGACAGCGAGCGTTCATTGCAAACCATCTGGCGCTGGTGGCGCGAGGTACCCGGCACGATCTTGATCCCGGGCCACGACCTGAGCATGCGGCTGGATAACCACGGGCAACCGGAGTACATCGGCAAGCGGGCCGCTGCAATTGCTGCCTGGTTCTCCGAAAGCCTGTCGCAAGTTACCCATCTCGATCTGACGGGTGCGCCATCTCACGCTGGGTAAGCGCGACCCCTTCCTCCCTTCGTTCCTTCATTCATTCAGGCAGGAGTCTCGAATCTCATGACCGCCATCGATCGCCAGCTCGTCGCCGAACTGGCTCCTACAGGCGTGCTGCGCGCGTCTATCAACGTTGGTAATCCGATCCTCGCAAACCTGGGCGCCGATGGTCAGCCGTTTGGCGTCTCGATCGACCTTGCGCGCGAATTCGCGCGCCGCGTTGGTGTGGACGTCCAACTCGTCGTTTTCGATTCGGCAGGCAAGTCCGTTGACGCCGTGACCAACGAGCAGGCCGACTTCGGCTTCTTCGCGGTCGATCCGGTGCGTGGCGCCGGCATTTCGTTCACGGCCCCTTACGTGTTGATCGAGGGCGCGTACCTGGTGCGCGAGGACTCGCCGTTGCGCGACAACGCCGAGGTCGATCAGCCCGGCCTGCGAGTGACGGTAGGCAAGGGCAGCGCCTATGACCTGTATCTCACGCGCGAACTCAAGCAGGCCGAGATCGTACGCGCGTCCACATCACCGGCCGTGGTCGATACGTTCCTGGAGCAGAACCTGGACGTAGCCGCTGGCGTGCGTCAGCAACTGGAGGCCGATGCCAAACGTGTGCCGCAGCTGCGCCTGCTGCCGGGCCGCTTCATGGTGATCCAGCAGGCAATGGGGTTGCCCAAGGCCCGCAACGCCGCGGCTGTCGAGCTACTGCGCGGATTCGTCGAGGACATGAAGGCCAGTGGTTTCGTTGCGGCCGCGCTCAAGCGGCATGGCATCGAGGGTGCCTCGGTGGCGCCAGCGCAGTCGTAATTTCCCGCTCGGCTACTCACCTGTAGCCCCCCCGATCCGTAGTACCGCCTTCACGCCGCCAGTCGGCGTGGGGGCCGCTTTTTGCCGGAAATCCGGCAAGTTTGTCCATCCGGACCATCAAAACCAAGAAGAGGAGGAGTCCAATATGCGCATGCGTTCCAATTGCCGGAAGCGATGGCTGGCACCGGTTGCGCTGGCGTGCATCAGTGCTTCGGCAAATGCTCAATCCAGTGTCACCCTGTGGGGCATTCTCGATGCCGGCGTCCGTTATTCGACGAATGCCAATCCTGCCAGGAACGGCAAGTTCGAATTGTCCGAAGGCCCCGTGTTCGGTTCGCGCGTGGGTATCAAGGGCGAGGAAGCGCTCGGCGGCGGCAACACCGCGTTCTTCGAACTGGAGAGCGGCATCGACATGGGGACGGGTGCTTCGCTGCAGCCTAGCGCAAGCGCTGGCTATACGCAGCAGTCCACCAATGGTCAGGGGCGCCTGTTCGGCCGGCAAGCCTTTGTCGGGATCGATACGAATTTTGGGGCGATCTCATTCGGCCGCCAGTACTCGGTGGGCTACCAGGCGATGGCCGTAACCCAGCCCTTCGGCAATCCGAACCTCGACAACCTGATCATCGTTGCCAACTACACCGGTAACCGGCAAGACAACGCAGTCAAGTACGAGGTCAAGCTGGGCGATTTCCGCGTGTCGGCTGACTACGCCTTCGGCGAAACGCCTGGCGATACGCGCGCCAATTCTGGTGGCGGCGTCGCACTGAGCTATAACTCGGGAAATGCCAGCGCGGCAGCCACGGTCGTCAGCCTCAACAGCGCCGACGGCAAGGAAACACGCAATGTCTATGGCGTCGGTGGCGGCTATACCCTTGGCCTGTTCAAGGCCACGCTGGGCTATCTCGGCGTGCGTTACCGCACCCAGGACACGCGCAACGATGTGGTGATCGCCGGCCTGACGTACAACCCCAACTCGCCGTGGCGTTTCGGCATCGGCGGCTTCCATGACTGGCAGCGCGACAAGAGCGGCGACCGTACCGCGCTGTACAGCATCGTCGACTACCGCTTCTCGAAGCGGACCACCGCGTATCTGGAAGTGGACTACAACCGCATCACCGGTGCCTATACGCTGATCAAGTCGCAAGGCGCGGTGGGGAACAAGTTCGGCAGCACGCTGGGTCTGCGCCACAGCTTCTGAAGATTTCTGACGATTTCTGAAGTGCCGAGGGCGGAAGCCCTCTCCCGCAGTACGGGAGAGGGCTGAGGTGAGGGCAACAGCGCCTGCGCGACTCAGAAGCCGTACAGACGGGCGGGATTCTCCACCAGCACCTGCTGCCGCAACGATGCCGTCGGCAGCCACTCTCCAATCCCGTGTATCAACGCATCCTCGGGAAATTTTCGATAGGTGCTTTCCTCATGCGCGGCCTTGCCAGCATCGCGCGCCGTATGCGGCCAGTCGCTGCCCCAGAGCATGCGTTCCGGCGCGGCCTGCACGAAGGTGCGCGCCCATGCCGATACCTGTTCCCGATCGGGATGCCCCGAAGCCGCAAGGCGATAGGGCGCCGACAGCTTGACGTATGCATTGCCGTCACGGAGCAACGCAAGCAGTGGCGTGATGCGTGGATCGTCCTGTGCAGTGGTGGCCGGCACCATCGCGAAGTGGTCGAGCACCACCGGCACTGGCAGCGTGGCCAGGCGTTCGGCAAGCGAGGCGATGACATCAAGCGCCGCATAGACCTGCAGATGCCAGCCAAGCGGTGCGATGCGCTCGCTCCAGTTCAGCAGCACGCTGTGCGCGGCGTCGGCATTGCGGGCGCCCGCGCTTTCCAGATTGACACGAAGGCCGCGCACACCGCGCCGATGCAGTGCTCGCAGCGAGCCGTCATCGGCGCTCTCGTCCAGCACCGCCACGCCACGGCCCGCGCCATCGAGCCGGTCGAGGCTGTCGAGCATGCAGCGGTTATCGGTGCCATAGACGCTGGGCTGAACGATGACCACACGCTGCAGGCCATTGCGCGCCAGATGCGCGAGCAGGTCTTCATGCGATGCCAGCGCCGGTGTGTAGTGGCGATCGGCGACCATCGGATAGGTCGCGCGATCACCGATCACATGGGTGTGGCAGTCGCACGCGGCGGCGGGAAAATCGACGGCGGTCATGGCATCAGCCCTGCAGCAGTCGCTGGGCGCAGGCACGGCCGGTTTCGGCGGTGCCCAGACGGCCACCCACATCGCGCGTGGCTTCGCCCGCCTCGATCGTGTGGACCGTTGCGGCGTCGATTGCACGCGCTGCGTTGATGAATGCCGGCAGGTTGTTGCGCTGGCCGTGCCAGCTCAGCAGTTGCGAGGCGGACAGGATCAGCGAGAACGGGTTGGCGATATTCTGGCCCGCGATGTCCGGCGCCGATCCATGCGCCGCCTGGCCCATCGCGTGGTCGCGCCCGGCATTGAGCGAACCGCCCAGGCCGAGGCTGCCCGAGAGTTCTGCGGTCAGGTCGGACAGGATGTCGCCGAACATGTTGGTCGTGACGATCACGTCGAAGCGGCTCGGCGCGCGCACTACGTGCGCCATCATTGCATCGACGATAAAGTCGTCGACGCGCACCTCGGGGAATTCGCGCGCCACCTGATGGCACATGTCCAGGAACATGCCGTCACCGATCTTGAGCACGTTGGCCTTGTGCACGAGCGTCACGTGCCGATCGCGCGTCATTGCGAGTTCGAAGGCGGTACGTGCGATGCGCTCGCAGCATTGCCGCGTGATCCGGCGCAGCGATACCACCACGTCTTGCGTGATCAGCATCTCGCTGCCACCCGATTCGACGTTGCGGTCCGCATAAAAGCCTTCGGTGTTCTCGCGTACGACGATCAGGTCGAACGGTCCGACCTTGTTGTCGAGCCCTGGGTAGGTGCGCGACGGGCGGATGTTGGCGTAGAGATCGAGTTCCTTGCGAAAGAACTTGGACGGATTGATCTCGCCCTTCGCTTCGTCCTTGAAGTCGTAGGTGGCCATCGGTCCGAGCATCAGGCCATCGGCGGCCTTGACCTTTTCGAGCAGCGCGGGTGTCACGGTCGCGCCGTGGCGGCGCAGGCTCTCGTGACCGGCGACGTCGTGTTCGAAAGTCAGGTCAAGACCGAAGCGCGACGAGGCGGCCTCGAGCACTTCAAGCGTGGCGGACATGGTTTCGGGGCCAATGCCATCACCGGGGAGAACGACGATTTTCATGAGGGTACCTTGGAGAGATGCGTTATTCGATATATGCGCCGGTGACCTTCACCAACTGCGCGAACTTCTGGATTTCCGCACGCACGAAGCTGTCGAAGCGTGCCGGCGTGAGCGGTTCAACGGCGCTGCCGTCGGTTTCGAAACGTGCGCGGATCTCGGGTTCGACGATGATCCTGTTGATCTCCGCATTCAGGCGGGCGACCACCGAATCGGGCGTGCTGTGCGGCGCGAAGTAGCCGCCCCACAGGCTGAAATCGAAGCCGGGCAGCACGGTCTCGGCCACGGTGGGCACGTTCGGCAGCGCGGCCATGCGCTTGGGCGATGCCACCGCAAGCGGCTTGATCTTGCCGCCCTTCAGATGCGGCATGATGGCCGAGGCGCTGGAGAAGAAGAACTGCACCTGGCCGCCCATCAGATCCGTAATGGCCTGGCCGGCTCCCTTGTATGGCACGTGCACCATTTCGGTCTTGGTGCCGATGGCCAGTGCCGCGGCGGCGAGGTGACCCGGCGTGGCGGTACCCGACGACCCGTACGACACGCTTCCCGGTTTGCGCCGCGCGAACTGCAGCAGCTCGTTGAGGGTGTTGTATGGGCTGTTGGCCGGTGCCGCCATGATCAGCGGCGCGTTACCGGCCAGCGCGACGGGACGGAAGTCTTTCAGCGTGTCGTAGCCGGGTGCCTTCATCGCCGAGCCGTTGACCGCGATCTCACCAGTCTGGCCGAGCAGCAGCGTATAGCCGTCGGCCTTCGCGCGCGCGGCCAGACGGGTCCCCAGCGCACCGCTGGCGCCTGGCCGGTTGTCGACGACGTTGGGCTGGCCCAGCACGCGCGACAGTTTCTCGCCGATCAGGCGCGCGAACACGTCGCCCTGGCCACCGGGTGCATAGGGCACGATCACCGTGATCGGCTTGGCGGGATAGTCAGCCGCCCAGCCGTTGCCCAGCATGCCGGTGGCAGCCACGGCAGCGCCCGCGCGGAGGAATTGCCTGCGATCCATCGATGCGGGAAGGATGATGGGGGTGGCGATATTCAATGCTTGTCTCCTGATAATCAATGCAACTGCATGGCCGGGTTGCTGGTGACGCCACGCCACAGCATCAGCTCCTTGTTCAACGCTTCTCCGAACGCAGCCGGGGTCAACCGCACCGCCGCGGCGCCTTCCTGCACGAGCCGGCCCTTGACGGGTTCGGCCGCGGCGGAATCATTGACGGCACGATTGAGCGCGTCGATGACCGCGGGCGGTGTCTTTGCCGGCGCGAGCACACCCCACCAGGTACTGATATCGAGGCCGGGCACGCCAGCCTCGGCCAGCGTCGGCACATTCGGGAATAGCGGCGAACGCTGCGCCGTGGTGACGGCGAGCACGGGCACCTTGCCGGCGCGGACATAGGACAGGATGGTCGGCACGGTGGCGAAGAAGACATCGATGCGGCCAGCCAGCAGTTCCACGGTGGCCGGGCCGCTGCCCTTGAACGGCACGTGAGTCATATTGAGGCCGGTCTTCTGACGGAACATTTCGCCGGAAAGATGGTTGATGCTGCCATTGCCGGCCGAACAGAAATTGAGACCTTCGGGCCGCGCCCTGGCGGCGGCAATCAGTTGCGCCACGTTCTGCGCGCCAAGCTGTTTCGACGTGACCACGAGCAGCGGTCCATGTCCGATCATCGCTACTGGCGCGAAATCCTTGATCGGATCGTAGGGCAGCTTCGGCTCGATGGCCGCGTTGGTGGCGAACGTGGACGTGGCGAACAGCAGCGTATAGCCGTC
Organism: Cupriavidus sp. 291-E7; assembly: GCF_057798835.1. Lineage (NCBI taxonomy): Bacteria > Pseudomonadati > Pseudomonadota > Betaproteobacteria > Burkholderiales > Burkholderiaceae > Cupriavidus > Cupriavidus sp. 291-E7. Next base: position 49,700 of record NZ_JBYOJV010000014.1, on the reverse strand, counting down.
CGGTTTTGCCTTCGCCACGTAGTCGGCGCCGAGTGCGCCGCCGGCGCCGCCGCGATTGTCGACGACCACGGGCTGATGCAACCGGTCGGCCATATTCTTGGCAATGTCGCGCGCGATGCTGTCAGTGCCGCCGCCGGCCGCGAACGGTACGACCAGTGTGATTGGCCGGGAAGGGTAGTCGGTTTGCGCCGCGGCAAGCAGCGGAAGGGCCGCCAGGGCGGCGATGGCGGCCAGTGTTCCGCGAACGGACAAGGGCATGGGTTGTCTCCGTTTTTCTGATCTATGACAGGCGCCGGAAAACCATTCCGGGCTGCGCGGCAATGATCGGTCAACCCGATTTTGTTGTAAATTGCAAATATCGTATCAATTGATGCCGAAACCGGATGAATTTCGATCTTGCCGATTTGCGCGCCTTCGTAGCCGTGGCCGACCTGGGTAGTTTTCGCGCGGCCTCGGTTGCGCTTCATCTTTCGCAGCCGGCGTTGTCGCGGCGTGTGGACAAGCTTGAGCAGGCGCTGGGCTTCCGCCTGTTCGAGCGGACCACGCGCAAGGTCGAGCTAAATGCAATGGGCCGCAGCTTCATTCCGAAGGCGCGCCACGTGATAAACGAACTCGAGAGCGCGCTGCTGGGGATGATGGACCTGTCCGATCGCCTGTACGGCCAGGTCTCGATTGCCTGCATCCCATCGGCTGTAGGGAATTTTCTCGCCGATGTCGTGCAGGAGTTTCACCGGCAGTTCCCGCGAATTCATGTGCGACTGATCGACGAAACAGCGGCGGAGATCCTGCTTGCGGTGGCGCGCTCGGAAGCGGACTTCGGCGTCAGCTACCTTGGCACGCAGGAGCCTGACCTTGAGTTCGAGCCGCTGGTCGAGGAAGCATTCGTGCTGGCCTGCCGGCCCGAGCATCCGCTCGCGCGCCGCAAACAAGTCAGATGGGCGGAGCTGGCCGAGTACGAGTGCGTGACGCTGGCGCCCGGCAGCGGCAACCGGATGCTGATCGACCAGGCGCTGTCGGCCTCGGCCGCACGGCCAAAATGGACGTGCGAGGTGCGCCACGTGCCCGCGCTGGTAAGCCTGATCGTTGCGGGCATCGGCGTGGGCGCGGTGCCACGCTTCGCGGTGTCGGGCGGGATGAACCAGCCGACCCATCTGGTCAGCGTGCCACTGGTGGAGCCGGAAATCGTCCGCACGATCGGCGTGACCAAGCGCCGGGGCCGCCCATTGACACCGGCCGCGCAGGCGTTTCACGATCTGCTGGTGGCGTCATACGGTAATCGACCCACGGAGCGGAAGGCCCGCAAGCGGTCGGGTGAGGGCAGTCGCGGGAAAAGCTGAATCTTGTACCCGGCAAGATTCATCACCGCCGCGCGCTACTGACTTATCGACGAATCGATGAATCAGTTCCACGATGGGCCTTGCGGACTTCCCGGTCGATACAGGGCGTGTTACGAATGGTTGCACTGAAACACGCGCTTCTCGTTTGCACTTGCAATTGCGCAAAGAAAAAAGGCCGACCCAGAGGGTCGGCCTTGGTCTATTGCAACGGACGTAGTCAGCAGTTGCCCTTCTTCGCCTGGCCCGGCGGGCAGTAGTTGTTGCCCGGTCCGCCTTGCGGACGAGCTGCCGGACCTGGGTCGGGTACGTAGTAAGCGCAGCCACCGAGCAGCGTGGCGCCAAGGGTAATCATGACGAGAATGGTTTTCATGGTCGGCAGGGGCTGAAGCCCCTTTTTCGCTGGTTAGAAATTGAAGTTCACGCCGCTCTGGCTTCCGCCAGACACGTTCGCTGCGCTGGTCTGCGTCGCGCCGGACGCGCTGGTTGCCTGCACCGAATACTGTCCGGCAACCGAGGTAGCGGACAGGGCAATCGGCAGCGCCGGGCTGTATGTGCCGATCAGCGGCGCCGCGGCCGGCAGCGCCAGCGAATACGCGCCCGTATCGAGCCTGGCGTTCGTCGAGGCAATCTCGTACGACAGCGAACTGATGGTCTGCAGCGCGCGTACCGATGCCTGCGCCGATGCCGTGGCGGTACCAGAAACGGAGTTGGTCGCGGAGGTGGGTAGGGTGATGGGAGCGGCCGACGTCGATACCGTGGTCGTCGCACTCGCCGTCACCGGCACGGCACGGATAATGCCAGTCGCATGGCCGGATGGCAGCTTGTTGTCGACCACCACTACGTCATAGGTGCCGCCGGTGCTGCTCTGGACGAGCGGCGTCAGGACGAACTGGCCGTTTGCATCGGCCACCGTGCCGCGAATGATCTGGCCATTCTGCTCCGCGTAGACCGTGGCGCCGGCCTGCGCGGCAGGCACGAATCCGGAGATTGTGCCGCTGACGGTCAAAAGCGTGGCGGTTACCACCGGCTTCAGGCTGTACGATCCATTGCCCTGCTGAACAATCGACTTGCATGCATTGAAGTCCAGAATCAGGTCGACCAGCGTGTTCGCGGGTACCGTAAATGGCTGAATGATCTTGAACCCGCTCTGGGTGGCGCTTGGCGTGGCCAGCGGCACTTCGTTCGTCGTGCCCGAGACGACCACGGAGTTGGCCAGGGTATTGCCCTGGTTCGCATTCAGGACCAGGCGTACCTGCTGATACTGGCCGGCCGGCAGAGGCGCACGGCCAATGTCGAACAGAACACCGTTCGTGAGCGAGAGCAGATCGACTTTTTGCGGCGTCGGCAGTGCGATGTCCGTCCAGCCACTGTCGTTGTCACCGGCATTGCTGCTGCTGTTCACCCGCACCTTGTTGACCGTGACAAAGACGTGATCGAAGCCGCAGGACGGGACATCGGTCATGGCCACGTGTAGCGTGCCATTAGTCTGAGTGTTGTCGCTGCCGCCGTCACCGCCACCGCATGCAACGACAATAAAAGGTACCGGCAAGACGGCGATTATTTTCTTTAGATTTAGATGGGTTCTAGTTTTCATGTCCGCCTCTCCTCAGGGCTCGATTGTGCATGCAGCATAGGGGAGGCGAGTTCGCAACAACTCGGCGGCATTGAAACCATCTGTAACGAGAATGAAACAGCTTTGCTTGCTGTTAAACGGGCTACGAAGACCGCGAAGTAGCCCGCCCCCCTCGCTGAATAAGGCGGCTTTGGTTCAGAAGGTGGAAGACGCGGTCTCCGGACTGCCCGGGCAGACCTAGGCGCGGATTCGGGCCTTTCCTACTTGATTTTCTCGATGTCTCCTGGCTTCCAGGTTTGATCGAAAAATGCCTTTTCAGGTGAGTAAAGCCGCAGGATGACGAAGTAACCCTTGCCCGGGACCGTGCGAAGCCAGTTCTTGTCCTTACCCGCGGGTGCCGTCGGGCCGAAATAGAGGTCAGTCGAGCCATCGGGATTCTGCACCGGCTTATCCATCTGGTTCAGCGATGGAAATGACTGGCCATTGTCCAGGCCGGAGGCAGTCGTGCCGTCGTAGACGGTTGCGGACCAGAAGTTCTTGGCCGGAATGTTCGGTGGCAGGTGTAGCGAGTAGGACTGTCCGCCATCGAGGAATTTCCCATCCTTGTCGCGCGACGTGACCGGGTATTTGGCCCCGGCGTTCACGATGTTCTTCACCATGCCCGGGCTGGCGGAATACGCGCTTGTGAAATAGCCAGACCGTTGTTCGAGGTTGGTGTATGTGCGCGCGGACTGGAATGACGTGTCCTCGCCCGCAAACACGTTGACCCACTGCCGGTCCGGGTAATACTTGCCGCCCGGTTCTTGCGCCACCATGTCAGCGATGACGACCTTGCTGATCTTGAAGCCGGTCTGGGCCGCGCGTTCGAGCAGGGCGCGCATTTCCGGCGTCGGCGAGAAAGGCTTGCCTTTCTCGATGCCTATCGTGTGTAGGAAACCCCGCATATCCAGATCGGCAGGATCGACATATTCGCTGTCGATAAAGCGGGACATCATGTCGAAGTAGCTCGCATCGCGCGGAAACAGCAGATTGGCCGGCTTGCTGTTTGCGTCGGGGAACTGCATCGGCTTGGCCGACGCTTTCTGGCCGAGCGGATAAATGCGCGTGGCCGCGATCTGAGCGTTCGGCTTCGACAAATCCTTGGGGTCGGTGAAGAACGTGCGCCAGAAGAGAAATACGTTGTACGTCCGCGAGCGGTACACGAAGGCGCCCTTGGGCAGCGTGTTCTTTGGTGGCTCACCCTTGTAGTCGGGGGGCAGCAGTACGTATATGCCGCCCTTGCCCTTGTCGGGGCCGGCCAGTCCGACGTCGCCCATCCAAGTGCGACCGTCCATTGTCGGGCCTGCCAGGGGCCGCTGGAAGAAATCATCAAGGATGCCTTGCACGCCCTCAGGCGCCTCGACGACCAGCGGGCCATCCTTTTTCAGGTCCAGATATCCCATCGCATAGACCACGTCCGAATTCGGCGTGGTCACCTGTGTGGACGCCTTGATACGCTCCTTCCAGACCGGCAGGACGTTATAGCCCGCGCCGAAAACCTTCTCGGAGTTTTCCTTCATTGCCCAGATGTTGATGGCCGGTAATGCCCAGATATAGGCCTGAGTGGCGCGCTGGAAAATCAACTCGTCACGCAGCAAGCGCGAGGTTTCAGCCGTGGGATAGTCCTTCTCGAATGCCGAGTTGGCCAGGGCGTCGTAGCGCGAAACCTGCGCCGTGGTGTGGCCGGAGATTGCCAACGTGATGGCGGCCATTGCAACTGAAGTCCAGGGAAGTTTTTTCATTGCAGGTCTTCGAATCAAGTTTGCTGTTGGCACATTAACGTTCGTCGTGGCGACGATCGAGCGTGGGAGTCCGAATTGCCGACTCTCGAATACTTCAACAAGCACTCACTAATGTCACTCACCAGAAATGCAGCGGCAGGCGCTTTTTTGAAAGCTTCAGATCGGCTGCGAAATCTTTCAATTTGCAAACCACATCACGCTTTCGGCCCAATCGACAACAATGGATTGCGCCGGGGTTCTCACCACAGGGGGACGTCTGAGACAACACGTTCTTTGCGTATTTCGACAGGACGTGGGTGCTTCCCGATATCGAACGCGCGAACTGACGAATGTGCGATGTGATCCCGATTTCCGCCGATAACATGCGGCCGCCTTCTGCAGGGCAGGCGGCCATTAGTATTCCCGAGCATTCAAATTCCTTGACGATTCAACGAAAATAGCTCTGACGGCTTCCCCCAATGCCGCGCCAAGAAAAAGAGCTACCGCATGTCTCGTCTATCCTCGCTGCGCCCCGTCTTGCCGATTCTCATCGGTGCTTCCGTCATGTTGTCGCTGGCTATGGGGTTGCGCCAAAGCCTGGGAATCTTTGTGCCGCCGCTGACGCGCGATATCGGAATTTCGGTCGGCGATTTCACGATTGCGGTGGCGGTCCAGAATCTGACTTGGGGCTTGTTGCAGCCGTTTGCCGGAGCGCTCGCGGTCAGGAGCGGATTCCGTCCGCTGATGGTCGGCGGATCGTTGCTCTATATCGTCGGCCTGGTGCTGCTGGCCACGTCGCACACGTTATGGGCCGTCATATTGGGCGGCGGTATTTTGATTGGCATGGCGATGGCCGTTACCGGCACGGCTATGGCAATGGCCGCGGCTTCCAGCGCGGTGAATGCCCAGGTGCGGAGTCTCGTGCTGGGATGCGTGTCGGCATCCGGGTCGCTCGGCGCAATGATTGCCGCGCCGCTGGGGCAGAGTATTTCCAGCGAATGGGGCTGGCGCATGGGCCTGGCGTCGTTCGTGATACTGGCGTTGATCATGTTGCCCGCGGCCTGGATTGGTGGCCGGGTGGACAAAGTCCGGGAATCGCCCACGCGGGCGCAAGCGGAGCAGAGCGGACGGCAGGCGTTGATGACGGCGCTGCGGCATCCACCATTTGTGGTCATGGCGCTGGCCTACACCATTTGCGGGATGCAACTGGTGTTTCTGACCACGCATTTGCCGGCCTATCTCGATATCTGCGGCATGGACCCGATGTTGTCGGCCAAGGCGCTCGGACTGATCGGTGGTTTCAATGTGCTGGGCAGCCTGTTCTTCGGATGGGCCGGAGGGCGGGTCAACAAGCTGTTCCTGCTCGGCGGAATCTATATTTGCCGCTCCATCGGCTTTATTTGGTTTTTTCATACCTTGCCGACGCCTGAAAGCACGATGGTGTTTTCGGCGGTCATGGGATTCCTGTGGCTTGGAGTGTCCCCGCTGGTTCAGGGCTGGATTGCGCAGACATTCGGTTTGCGTTGGCAGGCGATGATTGCGGGCGTGGCGTTTTTCAGTCACCAGATCGGCAGTTTCATCGGCGCTTTTGGCGGCGGCTGGCTCTATGACCTGATGCATAACTACTCGATGGCGTGGAAGGTGGGGGCCGCGCTTGGGCTGGCGATGGGGATTATCCAGATTACCTTTGCGTTGATCGGCAGGACACAGACGCCGCGTCTGGTGCCCCAGGCGGAATAGGCGCCTCGGGTTTCACCCGGACGGGGGATACCCAAATGGATCGTGTGCTGGATAATCGATCCGCTCGGGTACCTGGGTTCTTATGTCGAAATCTGCCGTCGCAATGATTGATTCGGTCGACCCGCTGTGGGTGGAGTTTTCCGATCCGCAGCTGGAGCGAGACTTTCAGAAGCATCATCTGCCGCATACCGGAGCATCGCTTCGAACAACGCTGGTATTCTGCGCGTCGTTCTTTCTGGCGTTCGCCCTGACCGATCTGGCGGCGCTCGGGCTTGGCCAACCGTTCTGGATTCTGCTGACGGGCCGCATTCTGGTGGCGGTCACCGCGTTTGGCGGCCTTTGCCTGATTCGCCGGCAGGTCGACTCGATTCAGGCCCATTGGCTGGCAGCCAGTGTCGCGGAAGTCGTCACGCTGGCCATCTTCATGATCGTCGTGTGGTTCCGTCCCGGAGAGCTGTCCTGGCACGCGATGTCGCTCGCGATCATGATGATCGTCATTTACGTGTTCATTCCGAACCGGCTGATATATGCCATCGGTATTGCGCTCACGGCCACCGTCGCCTTTATTGCACTGGCCACGGCCATCGGTAACCTGCGATTTTCCGATGACGTCACGATGTCGATGTTGCTGCTGCTTACCAACAGCTTTGGCATTGTGGCCGCGCGCCGCTATCACCGGTTATGGCGCGATGAATACCGTGCCCTGAGCACGCTGAAAACGCTGTCTATCCGCGACCATCTGACCGGTTGCTTCAATCGCCGGCATTTGCACGACACGCTGCTGCCCGACGCATTGAAATCGGCCAGGGGTGAGCGTCTCTGGCTGACGCTGATGGTGTGCGATATCGATTATTTCAAGCAGATCAACGACTTGTATGGCCACCAGAGTGGCGATGCCGTGCTGGCGCACGTTGCCGCGTTGCTTCAGAAATGCGTGCGCAAGGACCAGGACAGCGTGGTGCGTTATGGCGGTGAAGAATTCCTGATGGTAATGCCCAGGACCGACCACGATACGGCAGCCAGGCTTGCGGAGACCATGCGCATCGAAGTGGCAAAGCACCCGTTGTCGCGGCCCGATGGCCATCAGATATACGCGACGGTCAGTATCGGCGTGCTTGCCGCCGATTTTGCGGTGGTGGAAGACGAAATCACCGAAAGCGCGTTGATCGTCGCGGCCGATACGCTGCTCTACGAAGCCAAGCGGGCGGGCAGGAATACCATCTGCAGCGGACTCTGGACTGAATTGTCGTATGGCACGACGTCCTACTGGGAAGCGCCGGACGAGAATCAGCCCGTATTCCTGACGGAGTGATGCCGCGTCAGCGCTTAATGCCCGCCGCCACGCTCCAGAATCTTGTACAGATGCGAGCGCGAAATCCTGAGCTGTTCGGCCGCCCGCTTCTTGTTGCCGCCGTGGCGGGCAATCGCGTCGAGAACGGCCGCATAGGCAACGTCGTTCATCCCGCCAGTCGCGTCGACAGGTAACGCCGCAATAGGGGAAGAGGGCGGGATCACCGTTCTGACATCCGCATCCGTATCCACACCCACATCGGCCACGGGCTGCGACGGCAAGATGCCGCGTGCCGCATCGCCGCGCGCAAAATCCGCCACTCTTAATAGCCTGCCGTCGCAGAAAACCAGCGCCTCCTCAACCCGTTGCCGCAATTGCCGCACATTGCCGGGCCAGGGTTGCCCGGCCAGATAACGTTGTACGTCGTGTTCGATCCGTGGCGCCGGCATGCCGTTTCGTGTGCAGAACGCTTCCACAAAATGCAGAAGCAGCGCGGGAATATCCTCGCGCCTTTGCCGTAGCGCCGGAATGCGCAGCACCACGCCGCTGAGCCGGTAATACAGGTCCAGGCGGAACCTGCCTGCATCGATCAATGCGGGGATATCGCGATTGGTCGCCGACACCAGGCGAAAATCCACGCGCTTTGGCCGTCCGCTGCCAAGCCGTTCGACCATATGGTCTTCCAGCACTCGCAGCAGCTTGACCTGCATTTCCATCGGGATATCGGCAACTTCATCAAGAAACACCGTGCCGCCAGCCGCCAGTTCGAGTTTGCCGGCCTGTCCCTGGCGTTTGCTGCCGGTGAACGCGCCCGGTGCATGGCCGAACAGTTCGGATTCGATCAGCGTGGCGGGCAGGGCTGCCAGGTTCATGCTGACCAGCGGCCGGGCATCGGGCGATTCCTGGCCGGCGCTGTGGATGGCGCGCGCCACCAGTTCCTTGCCCGTGCCACTCTCGCCAAGGATCAGCACGGGTACGTCCAGCCGTGCCACGGTCTGGATTTCGCGGCGCAGCCGCTGCATCGGCGCGCTTTCGCCAATCAGTCCCAGCGTCGTTTGCTGTTCACGCAGGCCCTCGAACTCGCGCTGGTAGCGCGCCACTTCCGACCGCAGCTCCGAAAGCTCTTTGTGCAGGCGTACCAGTTCCTCGGGTCCCTTGAACATGACCTGGCCAATCGCGCCCACCACGTGGCCGTGCTCGCGGATCGGAATCCGATTGACCACGCGCGTTGCCCCGTTCAACTGCTGTAGCTGGCCGATCTCGGCCTTGCCGGACGTCGCCACGTGCGGCAAGCGCGAGTTCGGAATCACGTCGGCCGCGGGGCTGCCCGTGCCTGCGCCGCGTTCGATGCCAAGAAACTTCTCATGGACCGGACTGATAAAGCGCACCAGCCCCGCCTTGTCGACCACGGTGATGGCCTGGTAGGGATCGTTCAGAAAGTAGTCGAGGATGGCGCCGGCAAAAGGCACGGTGCCAAGAAAGTCGAACAGCGTCGTGTGCGCATCCGCGTTGTGGACCAGGATGACCTGATGCCGCCCATCTTCCAACGACACGCCGATATAGCGCGTGTCACCGGACTCCACGGGAAAAAGCCGGCGGCCATTCACGGCCTCGGTGGCGTGCGCGCTGGCCGATTGCGCGGCGTCGGCCAGGGCTGGATCGGCGCAAACGCCAATGGCGGCAATCCGGGTGCCGTCGATCGAGCAGATCAACGCACCCAGCGGCTGTGTTGTCTCCAAGGACACTGATGTCTCCTGCGATGTCCGTCGTGCGGACACTTTTATGTCGTCGTGGCGGACATCTTAGCCGCGCCCATTTGATTTCTCAATGAAATCAACGGCCCCAAGTGTCCGCGAAGGCTGGCACGGGTCGTGCAAAGTGTCTTGGGAAAGACAAAGACCGAGAAACCGGAGACAAAAGCGTGAGCTGGCAACCCGAAGTCGATGAATTAGCCTACCGCCGCCGGCTGGCCGCCCGGATGGGTGGCGATGACAAAGTGGAGCGCCACAAGCAGGCCGGCAAGCTGACGGTCCGCGAGCGCGTGGACGCCATCGCCGATGCCGGTTCGTTCCGCGAAGTGGGCGGATTGAGCGGAAGCGGACGTTACGACGGTAATGGGCGGCTGGTCGATCTGGTCCCTTCCAATCTGGTGATGGGCCGCGCGCTGGTCGATGGACGTCCGGTGGTGGTGGTCGGCGACGATTTCACCGTGCGCGGCGGCGCCAACGATGGCGCGGTCGGCGACAAGCTCGTGCATGCGGAAAAGATGGCACATGATCTGCGCCTGCCGATGATCCGGCTCGTCGATGGCACCGGCGGTGGCGGCTCCGTGCGCAATATCGAGATCAAGGGCCACACCCTGATTCCCACCATGAAGGTGTGGCAGCACGTGGTGGAAAACATGGCCACGGTGCCGGTGGTTTCGCTGGCCCTGGGTTCGGTGGCGGGCATGGGCGCCGCGCGCGTGGCGTCGAGCCACTACTCCGTGATGGTCAAGGAGACTTCGCAACTGTTCAACGAAGGGCCGCCGTCCGTGGTGGCGCGCGTCGGGCAGACGCTAACCAAGAACGAACTCGGCGGCAGCCAGATTCATACACGCAATGGCGTGGTCGACGACGAAGTGCCTACCGAACACGAGGCTTTCGAGCGCGCCCGCCGCTTCCTGTCCTATCTGCCGGGCTCGGTGCACGAACTGCCGCCGAGCGCGCGGATCGATGACGACCCGGCACGGCGCGACGAATGGCTGCTATCGGCCATTCCGCGCGGCAACGGTGCCGACTATGCCGTTCGTCCCATCGTGCAGACGCTGGTCGATAACGGGTCGTTCTTCGAGATCGGCGCGCAATGGGGCCGCGCCATCGTCACCGGCCTGGCCAGGCTCGACGGCTGGCCGGTGGCCGTGATTGCGAGCGATCCAACCTTTAGTGGCGGAAGCTGGGATAGCGACACAGCCGAGAAGTTCACGCGCTTTGTCGACATGGCTCAGACCTTTCATCTGCCGGTCGTCAATCTCGTGGACACGGTTGGCCTGCAGGTCGGGCTTGAGGCCGAACAGGCCGGCATCATGCGCGCCGGCGTGCGTGCGCTGGCCGCCGTGTATCAGGCCACGGTGCCGTGGTGCTCGGTCATTCTGCGGCGCGCCTACGGCGTGTCGGCGGCGGGGCATCAGCACATGGGGCGCTTCAATTTCCGCTACGCGTGGCCATCGGCCAACTGGGGCGCCTTGCCAATCGAAGGTGGGCTGGAAGTGGCCTACAAGGCCGAGATCGAGGGCGCCGACGACCCCGTGCAGAAGCGTGCGGAGATCGAATTGCGCGTGCGCAGCCTGACGTCGCCATTCCGCAGCGCCGAAGCCTTTGTCATCGAAGACATCATCGACCCGCGCGACACGCGCGCGTTGCTTTGCGAATTCGCCAACCTGGCCGCGCCGCTGCGTGAACCCGGCATCAGCCGCTTCGGCATCCGGCCCTGAGCGCCGGGCAATCAAGACATCAGACACAAAAAAGAGGAGACAACCTTTGAAAAAGCTGCTGATCGCAAACCGCGGCGAGATTGCGCTGCGCATACTGCGTGCCGCCCGCGATCTCGATATCGGAACCGTGGCCGTCTATTCGCAGGACGATGTCAGCGCACGGCATCGCGTGCTGGCCGACCAAGCGGTGGCGCTCGACGGCACCGGACCGGCCGCGTATATCGACATCGCGGGCATCATCGCGGCCGCCAGGGCCACGGGCTGCGATGCCGTGCATCCCGGTTATGGCTTCCTGAGCGAGCGCGCCGATTTTGCGCAGGCATGCAGTGACGCCGGAATCCGCTTCATCGGGCCGGACGTCGAGCATCTTGCGCTGTTCGGTGACAAGGGGCGCGCGCTGGAACTGGCCGCGCAGAGCGATGTGCCAGTCATGCCATCCACGCCCGGCGGCGCCACGCTGGACGATATCGGCCGCTTCTTCGACGCACAGGGCGGCGCGGGCGTGGTCATCAAGGCCGTCGGCGGTGGTGGCGGCCGGGGTATGCGCGTGGTGCGCCGCCGTGAGGATCTGGCCGAAGCCTACGCGCGGTGCCGCTCCGAGGCCGCGTCCGCGTTCGGCATCGATGCACTGTACGCGGAACGGCTGGTCGTGCGCGCGCGCCATATCGAAGTGCAGATTGCCGGCGATGGCACCCATGTCGTTGCGCTGGGCGAGCGCGATTGCACGCTGCAGCGCCGCTTCCAGAAACTGGTGGAGATAGCGCCAAGCCCGGTGCTGAAGCCACACCTGCGCGAGCAGATCATCAAGTCCGCGCTCCGGCTCGCACGGCGCGTCAACTACCGCAGCCTCGGCACGTTCGAATTCCTGGTCGAGGAAACCGAATCGGGCGAGCAGAAGGATTTCGTCTTTATCGAAGCCAATCCGCGCCTGCAGGTCGAGCACACGATCACCGAGCAGGTCACGGGGGTGGATCTGGTTGCGCTGCAGATCGGCCTGGCCGATGGGCGATCGCTGACGGACCTGGGTCTGGACCCCGCATCGCCGCCGCAGCCTAAGGGGTATGCGGTGCAGGTCCGGATCAATGCGGAAATGACCGATGCGCAAGGTCTGGCTCGCCCCGCGCATGGCCGGCTGGAGCGCTTTGATCCGCCTTCCGGCCCCGATGTTCGCCTCGATACCCACGCTTACACCGGCTATGAGCCGTCACCCAATTTCGATACCTTGCTGGCCAAGCTGATCGTCAGCAGCGCGGCGCCGACATTTGGCGCCGTGGTGCGACGCTTGCAGCGCAGTCTGTCCGAGTTCCGGATCGTCGGCGTGCCGACCAACCTGAACCTGCTGCGCGCATTGGTCGAGCGCGACGATTTTCTCTCGCAGGATGTGCATACCCGGCACTTCGAAGCCATCCTGCCAGAGCTTGCGAGCGCCGCCGAAACCCTTGCGGATGCGGGCAAGGCGCAGGATGCCCTGCTGGGCGATACCTCGCGCCCATCGACGCCGCACGCCGCACGCATCGCCGAACCCGAAGCGGAACTTGACGAAGGGTTGGTGGCGATTCGTGCCCCGCTGACGGGCCGCGTGGTGGAGATGTCGGTCCAGCTCAACGACATGGTCAAGCCGGGCCAGACCGTCGCCGTGCTCGATGCGATGAAGATGGAGCACACGATCGTTGCCGAATGCGGCGGCCGCGTGGTCGACCTGCGGCTGGAAAAGAACGCGCTGGCTTCAGAAAACCAGATCCTGATTGTGCTGGAGGCGGGCGAGTCCGCTGGGGAAGCGATCGACGCCGACCACGCCCACGATCCAAATCTGATTCGTGCCGATCTGCAGCGCGTACTGGATCGTCATGCCTATCTGTACGACGATGCTCGCCCCGATGCCGTCGCGCGCCGCCGGTCGCGGGGCCAGCGCACGGCGCGCGAGAATATCGCGGACCTGTGCGACGCCGACACCTTCGTCGAATATGGCGGGCTGGCGCTGGCGGCGCAGGCGTCGCGCCGCAGCAAGGAAGACCTGATCGCCAATGCGCCGGCCGATGGCCTGATCACGGGCATCGGCAGCGTCAACGGCGAACTTGTCGGCAAGGACCGTGCGCGCAGTGCCGTGATGGCGTACGACGCCACCGTGATGGCCGGTACGCAGGGCAAGCGCAACCATATCAAGACCGATCGCATCGTCGAGGTGGCATTGCGTGACGAACTGCCGCTGGTGCTGTTCGGCGAAGGCGGTGGCGGCCGGCCCGGCGATGTCGATTTTCCGTCGGTGTCCGGTCTCTACCAGCCGTCGTTTGCCGCCTTTGCCGAGTTGAGCGGCCAGGTGCCCGTGGTTGGCGTCGTGTCGGGCCGCTGCTTCGCGGGCAATGCGGCGTTCCTGGGCTGCTGCGATGTCATCATCGCCGACAAGTCCGCGAACATCGGCATGGCCGGCCCGGCGATGATCGAGGGCGGCGGCCTTGGCATCTATCGCCCGGAAGACGTAGGCCCGGCGCCCGTGCAGTTTGCCAATGGCGTCATCGACATCCTGGTCGAAAACGAGGCCGAAGCCACGCACGCGGCCAGACACTACCTGTCGATGTTCCAGGGACGCGTCGCGGACTGGAGCGCGCCCAATCCGCTCGACCTCCGCCATGTGGTGCCCGAGAACCGTCTGCGGGTGTACGACACGCGCAAGGCCATCGAAGGTATTGCCGATACCGGCAGCGTGCTGATGCTGCGCGGCGGCTTTGGCTCGGGCATCCATACGGCACTGGCCCGCGTGGAAGGCCGGGCCGTCGGCATCATGGCCAACAACCCGTATCACCTGGGCGGGGCCATCGATGCCGATGCGGCGGACAAGGCGTCGCGCTTCATGCAACTGTGCGACGCGCACGGGTTGCCCATCGTCTCGCTGATCGACACGCCGGGATTCATGGTCGGCCCCGAAGTGGAGGCGCGCGCGCAGGTGCGTCACGTATCGCGCATGTTCCTGACCGCCGCCAAGCTGCGCGTGGCCCTGCTGGCCGTGACATTGCGCAAGGGGTATGGCCTGGGCGCGATGGCAATGGCCGGAGGCGGATTCCGCTCGGCCAGTTTCACGATCTCGTGGCCGACCGGTGAATTCGGGCCGATGGGGCTGGAGGGCGCTGTGCGGCTCGGCTTCAAGAAGGAGCTTGAAGCGGTGCCTGACGGTCCCGAGCGCAAGGCGCTGTTCGACAGGCTGGTGGCGCAATCCTACGAGCGCGGCCACGCGATCAATACGGCCGCGGCCGTGGAAATCGACGCCGTGATCGACCCCGCCGAAACCCGCAAATGGATTGCCCAAGGCATGGCATCGGCCGAGATTCGCGGCCGCAGGGAGCGCCGTGGGTTCGTCGATGCGTGGTAAGCGCACCTTCCGGAACACAGACAGGGAATGCCATGACAACGAATTGTCCTGATCCGGCCCAACTGGCGCTGGGGGGCTTGCGTGTGCTCGAAATCGGCAGCGGACCCGCGGTGGCCTACGCGGGCAAGCTGTTCGCGGATTTTGGTGCCGAGGTCATCAAGGTAGAGTCGCCGGCCGGCGACACCTGGCGGCGAATGCCGCCGCTCGTCAACGTGCCCGGCCATGCGCAGCCAGAGAGCGCCTTGTTCGCCTGGCTCAATACGAACAAGCGCGGTGTGGTTGCCGATGCGGGCGACGCTGAAGACGATGCCTGGCTGGCGCAACTGGCGCTGACCTGCGACGTGGTGCTCGATGCGCGTGCGTTGAGCGAAGGCACCGGCGTGCTGGCGAAACCGGTCTGGCAGACGCGAGAGCAGGGCGGGCACGCGCCGATCGAGATCGTGCTGACCTGGTTTGGCGAAAGCGGTCCGTACAGCGATTTTGCTGGCTCGGAAGCCGTGTGTCGCGCCCTGGCCGGTGCGGTGCACGGCAGCGGACCGGTGGAAGGTCCACCGCATATGCCGCACGACGTGCAGACGGCGATAGCGGTTGGTCTGAGCGTTTTCTCCGCCGCCGTTGCCGCGCTGATCGGCAGCGGGCAGGGCAGCCGCCGCTACGTATTGAGTGCGCACGAGTGCGTGTTCAGCGTCGTCGAGATGGAAGCGGGCATGGTGCAGGACAAGCGTCACCCGCAGCGGCGGCTTGGCGTGAACCGCTTCTGCGGGACGCACCCGGGCGGCATCTACCAGACCGCCGCCGGGTGGATCGGCATCTTCACGCATACCTTGCCGCAGTGGAAGGCGCTTTGCGAAGCAATCGGCCGTAACGATCTGGCTGACGATCCGGCGTACGCAAGCGGCCCGGAACGCATGTCGCGTGCCGACCAGATCGACGCCATTCTGATTCCGGCCTTCCTTGAGCGTACCGCCGAGCAATGGTTCGAGATCCTCGGCGACAAGAAGCATCCGGCCGTGGTCGTGCCCGATATGGCGACGCTACTGAGCCAGACCGTGCACCGCGAGCGTGGTGCGTTCGTGCCGGTGCAGCTCGACGGTGTCGCATTCGAAGGCCCCGTCGTGCCGTTTCCGCTGGAGGAGGCTGGCCCGCTGCCCGGCGGCGCGGCGCCCGCGCTTGGCGCGCACGATGCACATTACCGCCGGGCCGGTCTGGACCATCTGCCGCGCCATCGGCTGGCGCGGACGTCGGGCGAAGAACTGCCGCTGCAAGGGCTGCGTATCGTCGACCTGACGATGGGCTGGGCCGGACCGCTGGCATCGCGGACGCTGGCCGACTTCGGCGCGGAAATCATCAAGGTGGAAAGCACCGGCTACCCCGACTGGTGGCGCGGCGCGATCTTCAATGAGGCGTTCTATCGGGACAGGGTCTACGAGAAGAACACGAACTTCAACCTGATGAACCGCAACAAGCTCGGCATCACGCTGGATCTGACGCAGCCCGAGGGCAAGGCGTTGCTGCTGGACCTGGTGGAACATGCCGATGCGGTGATCGAAAACTACTCGGCCGAAGTGTTGCCCAAGCTCGGACTCGACTACGCCGCACTACGCGCGCGCAACGAGAAGCTGGTGATGCTGTCGATGCCGGCATTCGGCACGGGCAACGCCTGGAGCAACACCCGTGCGTATGGTGGCACGCTCGAACAGGCCAGTGGGCTGCCGCTCTACACAGGGCACGCCGACGGCCCGCCTGCCATGACGTCGTACGCCTATGGCGATCCGGTGGGCGGGCTGAATGGCGGAGCGGCGATCCTGGTGGCGCTGTTCGCCCAACGCACCACGGGCAAGGGGCGGCATATCAACCTCTCGCAAGTCGAAGCGATGTTGCCAATGACGGCGCCCTTCATGATCGAGCAATCGGTCTCGGGCAACGTGTCATCGCGCAACGGTAATCGCCATCCTGTCAACGCGCCGCACGGCATCTATCGCTGCGCTGGCGACGATGCGTGGATGGTGCTGACGGTAGCCGATGCGCAGTGGCCCACGCTGTGTCATGCCATCGGACGGAGCGATCTTGCCTTGGATGCGGCGCTTGCCAAGACGTCGGGCCGCCGTGCGCAGCATGACCGGATCGATGATGCCATCCGCCAGTGGTCCGCGACGCTAGCCCCCGATGCCGCGATGCGGAAGCTTCAGCAGGTGGGCATAGCGGCTGGCGTGGTGCGGCCGATGTCGCAGGTCCTGCAGGATGAACACCTGCGGGCGCGCGGCTTCTGGCAAGAGGTGGAGCGCGCCCACGTCGGCACCTATATCGCCAACACGGCCTGGTTCCGCACGGGGGTTCGGCCCATCGCCACGCGCAGCGTGTCACCCACGCTGGGGCAGCACACCGACGAAGTGCTGGCGCGCGTGCTCGGACTCGCACCCGATCGCCTGGCCGCTCTTGCCAGGGATGGCATTACCGGCCAGGACGCAAAACCAAAGGGCGCCAAAAGCCCGGCGTAGCCACGGCTACGCATTCCAGAACGACAAACAGGAGACACGATGAACAAGCGACAAGTACTGAAAGCCGGCATGGCGATGGTTGCGACCTGCATGATCGCCGGCCCCGCAGCCGCGCAAAGCGCGAACTGGCCGAACAAGCCGATCCGGCTGATCGTCCCATTCCCGGCCGGTTCCTTTACCGATACCGTGGCGCGCATCGTTTCCGAACGGTTGACGAAGTCGCTGGGGCAGCCAGTGGTCGTGGAAAACAAGGCCGGCGCGAACGGCCTGATCGGCGTGGGCGAGGTGGCCCGGTCCGCGCCGGACGGATACACGCTGATGGTCACCAACTCCAGCAGCGTCACGATCAATCCGAGCCTCTACAAGAAGAGTACCTACAAGACGAAGGACTTTGCCCCGGTGACGCTGATTATCGAGGCGCCGTTCATTCTGGTGACCAATCCCGAATGGTCGCAGAAGCATGCCGTCGCAACGGTGCCCGATCTCGTCCGCTACGCCAGCCAGCACCCGGGCAAGATCAGCTACGGCTCCGCCGGACCGGGGAATATCGCGCACCTGAGCTTTGCGATGCTGAACAACCGGGCCAAGGTGTCGACGACGCACGTGCCCTACAAGTCCGCCGCGCAGGCCCAGCTCGCGGTAATCAGCGGTGAACTCGACACGGCGTTCGACACGTGGACCGCGCTGCCGCAGATCAAGGCCGGAAAGCTCAAGCCAATCGCCGTCAGTTCGTCCAGGCGCATGGCCCAGCTTCCCGATGTACCCACCGTGGAGGAGGCCGGTCTCAAGCCATTCAACGCGACGTTCTGGATCGGCATGCTGGCACCGGCGGGCACGCCTCAGCCTATCGTCCAGAAACTGAACGCGATCATGCGCGCTACCCTCGACGATGAGAAGGCCAAGGCGGCCTTGGGCCAGCAAGGCGACGTGGTGATGATCGGGCCGGATGAATATGCGAAGCGCATCGAGAAGGAAGAGGCCGAGTGGGCGGCGGTGATCCAGCGCGAGGCAATCACGCTGGACTGACGCTTTACGCTTCCTGCAGGAGCAGCGCGATATTGCGCTCCGCCAGCGCGGCGATCGTGCGCGACGGGTTGAGTCCCAGCGCCCGCGGCACGATCGCGCCATCCATGACGTAGAGGCCGTCGTAGCCAAAGACCCGTCCATGCGAGTCGACCACGCCGTCTTCGGCCGTTCGTCCCATATTGCATCCACCCAGCGGATGCGGCGTGACCAGGTTATGCAGGAGCCGCCAGGTTGGCGGCACCCAGGGGTTGCCGCCCGTGGCAACCGATAGCTGCCGGTGCGCCTCCACCATCGACTCGATGACCGCTACCGATGACTGGTAGCGCCATTTCATTTCGAGCGTCTGACGCCAGGGCGCGTACCATTTCCGGCGCAGCAGCAGTTGCCCGTCGGCCGGGTCCACGCCCTGGCCGAACCACGGCATCATGGTTTCCAGCGGGTCGCCGTCGTCGATGATGCCGCCGATTTCCCGCCACAAGGCGCGCAACTTGCCACGCGGCATGCGCTGGATCTGGCGGTGGATATAGTTTCGCGCGATGTTCGGTATCCCGCCGTCTTCAACGAACAGCGCCTGCCCGTTCGGTGCGCTACCGTCGAGCAGGTCGATCACTGCCGATATGGTGACGCCGTGCGAGGGAGACACGGTGCGCCCGTCATAGAACGCCGGGGTCACGAAATCACCGTTGTGTGACCAGCCGTGACCAAGCCGCGCGGACAAGCCGGGCAGCGTGCGATGCGTGTCGCGGCAGCGCAATAGCAGCTCCGTGCTACCGATCGAACCGGCGGCCAGAATCACGCGGCTCGCCGTGACTTCACCGGGTATGCGCTCCTCGCGCTCGGGGTCGATCCGGTCGAATCGCACTCGCCAGCCATGCGATAGCGGTTCGAGCCGCTGTACCAGGTGCAAAGGCCGGATTTCCGCGCCATGATCCTCCGCGACGGCCAGATAGTTCAGGTCCAACGTATTCTTGGCCGACACCTGACAACCGACATCGCAGTTGCCGCAGTGCACGCACGTGCCTTGCCAACGGCCGTGACGATTCTGAAAGCGCGTGGAATGCCGGTCTTCGCGCGCATCCGGCAGATCGGCGCGCCAATCGTCGCTGAAGCTGACCGCAAGGGGCAGTTTGCGGAACCGGTCGCCCCAGCCGCACGCTTGCGCGCCTTCGCGCACCAGCAATGCGCGCTCGCTGAGCTGGTTGTCGGGCACGGGCGCCACGGCCAGCATGTCACCGACGGTGTCGTAGTACGGTTTGAGGCCGGCATGGCTGATATCGTCCGGCCAGCCGTGCTCGAACGTTCTTGGCGGCGCTTCGACCGACACGTTGGCATAGATCAGCGAACCGCCGCCCACGCCTGCGCCGGCAATCACCCAGACGTCCGAAAACGTCCGCACATCGGCCCAGCCGTTGTGGCGGTGCGGCGATTTCTGGTTCCAGAGCCACGGATCGTCATCGCCGCGCGGGTAGGTGTCGGGTGTCCAGCGCCGACCGCGTTCCAGCACCAGCACCTTGTGTCCCGCCTGCGCAAGGCGGCATGCCGACACCGCGCCGCCAAATCCGCTGCCGATGATCACCGCATCGTATGTGTATGGGCCGCTCACTGCGCACCTCCATGTCGCCGGATGACGATAGGTGGCTCGGTACGCCGCATGGCGTCCGGCGGCGCGACCTCTCCCTTGGCGGGAACGAAGCGCGGTCCACTGGCGCCAGCGGTCGCCGCCACGCGCCAGGTCCGGCCAAATCCGCCGCGCCGCTCCACACCGTGACCGAGCACCCATCGGCGGCACACTTTCTCCAGCTTGAGCGGATGGATCGTCAGCGTCTCGGCGTCGAAGCGCATGCGCAGAAAACACTTGTAGTCCGCGATGGACTGGGACGAGAACACTTCCTCGGCGTGCAGGCCCCACAACTGGTTGGCGATGACCATCCATATGCCGAACAGCAGTCCGCCCAGGATGCCGCCTGCCAGTACGGTTTCGGCCAGCAGCAACGGCAGGATGAACCAGTCGTCGGTCTGAACGCCGAGCAAGTGCAGGTTGACTCGGGCCAGCACCCAGAACAGCACCGCGGCAAGGCCTACGTGAAACAGGCCGTGCAGCGCACCGGCCAGTCCCGCGAGTGAAATCGCGCTGCGCACGCCGCGCGTCGACAGGGCTGCGAAGAATGCCAGCACGGCAATCGCAAGGAGTACCGATGCCGGGCTGTTTGCCAACGTCTGCCATAGCGCGCGCCACGCGGCGCAGATGCTGTCGAAGCCGATTGGCAGTGCGGCCAGCGTATCCATCAGGCTTCCATGCGGCGGCGAAGCTGGTGCAATCCTGCTGGCGCTCTGGGCCATCCAGTTGAACAGGAAATAGATCGCCGCGAACAACGCGCAGAGTCCGACGTTGCGCACTGGTAGCTGCCAGGCCCGGTTGCGCAGCTTCAGCGAGGTATCCCGATCCGGGTACAGGGAGTCCGCCAATCGATAGCGCTGGCGCGTGCGTCCGATGGCAATCGAGTCGGGCGAGCGCGGCAACTGATGGGTGCCGTGCAGGAACGCGCCGCCACCGCCGCACGTCACGCGCTCGGGCCCTGGGGTACCGGGTTCGGGCGTATAGCGTGCGTAGTGATGCTTGTCGCCAGCGAGTACGGCAACCAGATGTTCGCCGAGCAGACGCTCGATCCTGCTCAGGCTGCGAAAGCGCGGCGTACGGGCTTCGAGTGTCGGCAGGGTCCGCCGCCTTGAGCGCGACAGCCTTTCCATTTCGTCGATCCAGCTCGGCTCAGGCGTGCATAGCACCACGCGATCGCCTGGTGCGAGCTTTTCATGCATCGCCTTGAAGTACTCGTACTGCTGCAGATCCATCTCCGATTCAAGCTGCAGGTCGAGACCCCAGATCCACCAGCCGTGCGGTAACTGCAGCACGTAGTAGCTGGTGCGCTGGCGCGTCTGCCAGCCGCCGATGGCCGCGCCGGTGCAGAACAGTTGCGCAAAGCCACGCAGCCCGTCGTACCAGTCGTGATTGCCAGGCGTGGCGAGCATGAGCGGGGCGCCCGGAATGGGGATCGTCTCTTCGCTGTTTTCCGCACCGTCGACTGGCACCGGCGCTGGAAATGCGGCGCGGAACGGGTCAAGAAAACGCGTGCGATAGCCGCTGTTTGCCGGGGTCGGATACACCTGGTCACCGCCGAGCAGCAATACACCGGCACGCGGCAGCGTCGTGCCTTCGGCTTGCAGACGGACGGGGTGGCTGGCGCATAGCGCCATCGAATAGGTCGAGTGCCAGCCGTCGCCGGTATCGGCCAGGTAATCGATCCAGACACCGTCTTCCGCATCGGCGGCCACGGGAATCGGTGGATTGGTGGCCAACGGGTTCAGCGCCGCCTGTACCGCGCGTGCATCGGCGAATGCACCAATCGTGCGGGCCACGGTGACTCGCGCCGCGGTCATCAGCAACTGCACGGGACTGAGCCAGTTGACCATCGGCTCCTGCGTGTACAGTTCCACGCGGCTCGCTGCCGTATCCGACGAAGATGCGGCGCTTGTGGCCACGGATGGCACCGTAGTGCCAGCTTCGTTGTTCGCAAGCATCGACGACCTCCCGGTTGGCAGATGCCTGCGCAAGCCATGCCCGCG
This sequence comes from Cupriavidus sp. 291-E7, assembly GCF_057798835.1. NCBI lineage: Bacteria > Pseudomonadati > Pseudomonadota > Betaproteobacteria > Burkholderiales > Burkholderiaceae > Cupriavidus > Cupriavidus sp. 291-E7. The sequence goes on along the minus strand of NZ_JBYOJV010000014.1, from coordinate 28,018 downwards.
AGGCTGGTGCCCGAATGCTTGTCCTGTTTCAACCTGATTTCAAGCGCGATTCATTCTCTCGGGATCGCACCGGCCCGGTGGCAAGCTCGCCTCGCAGTTATCGTTCGCATCACCTAATATAGGTGATCAAAAGACTTGAAAACTTCGATTTGCAAATCGGAGACAGATGCGGTTTTCCGGGGGGGAAAGCGGGGTCGTCGCGGAGGATGCCGGGTATCGCCGATCGGGCCGACACGTGCCCCGGTCCGGTGCCCGATCACGGATCATGCTGAGTCGCAGATCGTTTCTCCTTGGCGGCGCAGGCGTGGTGGCGGGTGGCGCGCTCGTGGTGGGCTGGATGGTGGCGCGCCCCGATGAACGCCTCGACAGCCAGACGCCGCTACCGGCGCCCGATGGCGCGGTGCCGCTGAACGGCTGGGTCATCGTCGGCACGGACAACAGCGTGACGATCGTCATGAGCAAGGCCGAGATGGGGCAGGGCATCCATACCGGCGCGGCCATGCTGCTGGCCGATGAACTGGGCGCGGACTGGGCGCAGGTGCGCGTGGTGCAGTCGCTCATCGATACCGCATACATCAACCGCGAAAACCTCGGCGCCGGATTGCCTTATCGTCAAGACGACAAGCGCCTGCATGCGGTGCTGGCGCGTGACCTGTCGCGGCGCGTGTCGCGCTACTTCGGCTCGATGGTCACTGGTGGCTCCACGAGTATCCGCGACCTGTGGATGCCAATGCGCGAAGCAGGTGCCTCGGCGCGCGAAATGCTTTGCACGGCTGCGGCGCATAAATGGTCGGTGCCGGTCGATGAATGCGTAGCAAAGGCCGGCAACGTGCGACACGCGTCTTCGGGCCGCTCGGCGACGTTCGGCGAACTCGTCCCGTTGACCCGGAAGCTGCCGCATCCCGAACACCCCAAGCTCAAGGACGCCGCATCGTTCACGCTGATCGGCAAGAACATGCGCCGCATCGAAACCGCGCCCAAGCTCGACGGCAGCCTGCGCTTTGGTATCGACATCGTGGCCGCCGATCTGGCACGCGATATCGGCGCAGCCGCACCGGTTGCCCTGCTTTACGCCAGCGTGCTGATGTGCCCGACGCTCGGCGGCAAGTTCAAAGGCAAGGAAGTCCGGATCGATGGCGTGGCGGGCGTGCACGGCTGCTATCCCGTGGATGGTTTCAACGGCGGCACCGGCGGCATTGCGGTGATCGCCGACAATCCGTTCATCGCCATGCGCGCACTGTGCAATCTGCGCGTGGCGGCGGATCAGTGGGACCACGGCCCCGCCGCGAAAATCAGTAGCGACGATATACGCAAGACGCTGCAGGACGCGCTAGACGATGGTCATCCGCACAAGTATTACGCGGTCGGTGACGCCGAGGCGGCGCTGAAGCGTGGGCAGGAGGGCAAGGACGGCAAGGTGCTGCACATGCAGTACGAGGTGCCATACCTGGCACACGGCGCGCTGGAGCCGATCAATTGCACGGCGCTGGTGCAGGACCGGCGCGCAACGGTATGGGTGTCCACGCAGGTACCGCAGGCCGCGCGCACGGCCGTTGCCAATGCGCTCGATCTCGATGAAGACGACGTCGTCATCCATGAGCGCTTTCTGGGCGGCGCGTTCGGCAGGCGCCTGGAGGTCGACTACGTCGCGCAGGCCGCCGTCATCGCCGCGCACGCCAAAGGCAAGGCGGTACAAACGGTGTGGTCCCGTCCGCAGGATATGGCGCATGACTTCTACCGGCCGACATGCATATCCCGCTTCAGCGGCGCACTCGATGCGAACGGGAAACTCGTGGCATGGCGGGCCGTGTCCGCCAGCCAGTCGGTGTCGGGCCAGTCGCTGGCGCGTACCTATAGCGTGCCAAGCGCCATTGCCCGTGTGTTGCCCGATGCCACGATGGCTGAAGGCGCGTTCGATCAGCCTTACGCATGTGACAACGTGGAAGTCAGCCATCGCCGCGTAGAACTGCCGATCCCGGTCGGCTACTGGCGCTCGGTCGGCCACTCCCATCAGGCGTTCTTCGTCGAATCGTTCCTGGACGAAATGGCTGCTGCGGCAGGCAAGGACCCGATCCAGTTTCGCATCGACATGCTTGCCGCACCCGCGCACCAGCGCCATGTGGCGGTGTTGCGCAAACTCGCTGAATTCTCGGGATGGAAGCGGCCCGCGAAGTGGAAGGACGGGTCAGGCACCGAGTTCGGACGCGGCATGGCCATGCACGAATCGTTTGGCAGCATCGTGGCGCAGGTGGCCGAGGTTCGCAGGGATGGGCCAGGCTGGCGCGTGACCCGTGTGTTCTGCGTCGTCGACTGCGGCGTGGTGGTCAACCCGGATCTGGTGACGCAGCAGATGGAAAGCGGCATCGTCTTCGGCTTGTCCGCAGCGATGCAGCAGGCGATCACGATCCAAAACGGGCAGGTGCAGCAGCACTATTTCAGCGAAGTGCCGCTGATCGACATGGAGACCTGTCCGCAGATCAACACGCATGTCATGACTAGCCCGGACGCCGTGCCATATGGCGTGGGCGAGGCCGGCACGCCGCCGATTGCGCCCGCCGTTGCCAATGCCGTATTCGCGCTGACCGGCAAGCGGATCTACACGCTGCCGCTCGTGGAACCGCCGCCGCTGCCGGCGGGGGAAGAACTGTGGGAGGGCGACCGATGGTGCAAGTGGTGCGAGTCACTGTGAACGGCAAGATCGTCGATGTAGGTTCGGCACCCGAAACGCCACTGCTATGGGTGCTTCGCTGCGAACTGGGCCTGACCGGTACGAAGTTCGGTTGCGGCATCGGCGTGTGCGGCGCTTGCACCGTGTTCGTCGGCAAGGAAGCCAAGCCGGCGTGCCGCGAGGCGATCAAGCAACTGCACGGCGTATCGGTGACGACGATCGAAGGATTGCACGGCCCGGTGGCCGACGCGCTGCGCCGCGCATGGACCGACTGCGACGTCGTGCAGTGCGGCTATTGCCAGAGCGCCCAGCTGATCGCGGCCGCCGCGTTGCTGGCGCGGCGCAAGTCGCCGTCGGACGCCGACATCGATGCCGCGATGAAGGATATTGTTTGCCGCTGCGGTACGTATACGCGCATCCGTCGCGCGATACATCAGGCTGCCGCGGCATTGCGGGGCTAAACCCGCCTTGCGCGCGGCGCCTGGCTTCTTCTATTTCCCGCTCCATTCCGGCGATCGCTTGTCGACGAACGCTTCCACCCCTTCCTTGAAGTCGTTGCTGCCATAGCAGCGCCGCACCAGATCGTCGGTATCGGCCACGGCCGCGACCGTCTGCCTTCGCAACGCCTCCTTGACCACCTGCTGCGTCACCGGGGCGAGCTTGGCCAAGCGTTCGCAGAGCGCCGCGACCTCGGCATCGATTTCGTCGGCGGAATGGATACCTTCCAGAAAGCCGCACGCCAAGGCAGCCTCGGCACCGAGGACCTGCGCCAGCAACAGCATGCGCCGCACCGGCTGCAGGCCCCACGCCGCGCGCAACTTGGCGAGATTCAAGGCCGACAGCGTATTGCCAAGTGTTCGTGCAATCGGCACGCCAAAGCGGGCATTGGGTGTGGCAAGCCGGAAGTCGCAGGCGGTGGCGATGGCAAGGCCGCCGCCCACGCACCAGCCATCGACCACGGCCACGGTTGGCATGGGCAGTTTCTCGACCAGCCCGATGCCTGCATCGATCTGCTCCTCGTAGCGGATGCCATCGTCGCCACTCTGGAATGCGCGGAACTGAGCGATATCGGTGCCGGCGACAAATGCCTCGCCACCGGCGCCGCGCATCACGACCACGCGGATGCCAGCACCGTCGGCGCCCGCCAGGGCGCGGCAATGCTGGCCCAGTTGCTCGTACATGGCCCACGTCATCGCGTTGCGCGCGGCGGGGCGGTCGAATGTCAGCGTGGCGACCTGTCCCAGGACGGAGAGGGTGACCTGGCCGGCCTCCGGCGGCGGGTTCGCGCTCATGCCCCGAACGCGCCGCCCGCGGCCAGCGCCTCCCGTTCGGTGCGTCCGATGCCGAGCTCGGCCAGCACCTCGTCCGTATGCTGGCCCAGTAGCGGCGGATGGCGTCGCACCTGTTGCGGCGTGCCACCCATCTTCACGGCAAAGCCGATGTTCGGGACTTTGCCTTCGATGGGATGGTCGATCTCGATACGCATCTGCCGGTGCTTGCCGTGCTCGCTGTCGAATGCCTGCGGATAGGTCAGGATTGGCCCGGCCGGAATGCCGACTTCCAGCAACGATTCGATCCAGTAATCGCTCGGCTTCTGCGTGAATGTACGTTCCAGCTCCGCGATCAGGTCATGCCGGTTGGCAAGACGCAGCGCCACGGTGGCAAAGCGTTCGTCGGCCAGCAGGTCCTGCCGGTCCAGCGTATTGCAAAGCAGTTGCCAGAGTTTCTGGTTGGTCGCGCCCATCACGAAATGGCCGTCGGAGGATTTCATGGCCTGGTACGGCGCGCTCATGCGGTTGGCGGTGCCAAGCGGCTCCGGTTCGCGGCCCGTGCCCCAATACTCTGAGCTGTCCCAGACCGAGAATGCCAGCGCCGAATCGAACAGCGATGCATCGACGTATTGGCCTTTGCCGGTCTCCTTGGCGCCGATATAGGCGGCCAGCATGCCGTAGGTGGCAAACAGCGCGCAGCCGATATCGGCCACCGGCACGCCGCATTTCACCGGGGCATCGCCAGGGTAGCCGGTCACGCTCATCACGCCCGACATGGCCTGCGCCATCAGGTCGAAGCCGGGACGCTTGGCCCACGGCCCCGATTGGCCAAAGCCAGAAATGCTGACGTAGACCAGCCTGGGATTGATCTTGGCCAGCGTGTCGTAGTCGATGCCGAGCCGCTTCATCACGCCGGGACGGTAGTTTTCGACGAGGATGTCGGCGGACTCCGCCAGACGATAGAGCACCTGGCGGCCTGCCTCGCTCTTGAGGTCCAGCGTGACGCTGCGCTTGTTGCGGTTCATGTTCAGGAACCCCATGCTGTCCGGGCCCTTCATCTTGAAACCCATCGCGCCGCGCGTCTGGTCGCCGCCATCGGGCGGTTCCACCTTGATCACGTCCGCGCCAAGATCGGCCAGCAGCATGCAGGCATACGGACCGGCCATGACCTGGCAGACGTCGAGCACGCGCACGCCGGCCAGCGGCAGGGGGCGGGCGCCATCGTTGGGCGCCGCGTTGGAGGTCGTGTCGGGATTGGTCATCGATAGCTTCCGGAAGAAATCACTGAGGAATGTGGTCAGGCTTCGGCCTTGACGCCGGCCTGCTTCACGACCTTGCCCCACTTGCTTGCCTCCGACGCGATGAACGCGCCGAACTGCTGGCTCGATCCGCCCGAGTCCTCGGCGCCAAAGCTCTTGAGCTTCTCGGCCACATCGGGCATGGCCAGCGCCTTGTTGACGTCCTGGTTCATGCGCTGCACCAGCGCGGGCGACATGCCCTTCGGGCCGACGAGGCCGTACCACGACGCGGCATCGAGGCCGGGGAAGCCCGACTCGGCCAGCGTCGGCACGTTGGGATGGCTGGCGGCGCGCTTCAGGCGCGTCTGGGCGATGGCGATGACCTTGCCCTGTGCGATGAACGGCGTGGCGGCCGTCATCGTGTCGAACGCATAGTCGATCTGGCCGCCGAGCAGGTCGGCAATCAGCGGACCCGAACCCTTGTACGGCACATGGACGACATCGACCTTGGCCTGCAGCCGGAACAGTTCCAGCGCCAGGTGCTGGGCCGAGCCAATGCCCGACGAGCCGAACGAGATCTGGCCCGGCTTCTTGCGGCACAGCTCGACGATCTCGGCCACGGTGGGGTCCCTTTGATTTCCCTGCAATTTGCCAGGGTAGCCACCCCTAGCAACCATGCGGGTTTCCGGGCGACGCTTGCCTAAAATCCCCGTCAAATCAGTCACTTGCTGACTGGTCCTCCTCCCCTGGATTTGAAACGCTGATCGGGCTCCCGCGCGGCCAAACGCACCCTTTGGGTCGTTAGATTCTGTTTTAGCAAGATAATTAGATTTATCCTGTTTTCATTTTCTTGAACCACAGGAATATGCCTTTCCTAACGTTAGGATCGTGTGTAAGATAGGGCCACATTCCCTGCTTTCTATCGCCATGCCCCGCCTCGCCGCCACGCCCGACCAGATCCGCGCCACCGTGCTGGGCATGCTGACCGAGGCCGGGGATGCGGCACCGCCCACCGCCGCCCGCTTTCGCCGCGTGGTGTCGGTGCGCAAGCTGCGCGACCGGCTCGGCGGCGGCGACCCGGCGACGCTGTCGCGCACACTCAATGCCATCGAGGCCGAAGTCGTGCGCGCGGGCCTGGCCGACCTGGCCCTGCCCGAGCTTCCCGCCGAGATTGCCGAAGCGATGCGCGCGCTGTGGCAGGCCGCCGTGGCGGTCCAGTTGGATGACGTGGTGCGCCTGCGGCGCGAGGCGCAACAGACCGCGGAGGCCGCACAGTCCGCCCGCGCCGAGGCCGACCTGCGGGTCGAGCTGCTGCGCCAGGAGCTCAGCGAGGTGCGCGGGCAGCTGGCCGCGCGCGACACCGCGCTGGCCGAAGCCAGCGCTGCCCTCGCGGCCGCCAGCGCGCGGGCCGACGACCACGCGGCACGTCGTGGCGAACTCGAGACGGCACTGGCGACCGTGCAGGCACGTGTGCTGGCGGACGAACGCACCCATGCCGAAGCGATCTCCACCGTCCAGACGCGCTACGAGGCGCTGTCGAAACAGCTCCTGCAGGAAACCGCCCATCAGCGCGACGCGGTGCGCGCCGAGCGGACGCAACTGGCCTCGCAACTCAAGTTCGCCGAGCGGCGCATCGCGGCGCTCGAGGAGGAGCGCGACCGACTCGACGCGGAGCTGATCAGCGAACGCGCGGCGCGCCAGACCGCCGCCGGCGAGGCCAGTGCCCTCAAGGCCGTCACGGCCAGCCAGCGCGCCCAGCTCGATGAACTGCTGCGCGCGACCCTGGCCGCTGCACCGCCCGCGGCGAAGGTGGCGCGCGCGCCGCGATCGATCGGTAAGCCGCCTGGTAAGCCTGACAGCAAGCCCAACAGCAAGCGCCGCAATCAGTCATGAATCCGGCCGACTGGATCGATACCGGTGCGGTGCCACCGCGCCCCTTGCCGGCGACGGTCGACGCGGCGCTCGCCTACCTCGCCGAGACGCTCGGGCATCCGGTCTACGCGCACTGGACCCTCACACGCATCAAGCGCCGCTACGGATCGCTCGCGGACGCCAAGGCCGCGCAGCCGACGGTGCTTACCCTGCTGCTGGCCCACGACGGGGCCGTCGAGTACTGGGAGCGCGGACGCCTGCGCACCGCGCCGGCGGACCAAGCGCCCAGCCCGGAGACGGTCCTCGCCCGGCTGCTGCACACGCACCGCCGCCGCTTCCGCTCCACCACCGCCTCGCCGGGGAGCAAGCCAGGGGTAGTGGCTGCCACAGAGGTGACGGGGATGGTCGCCACGCCATGGCTGGCCGCATTCGGTCATGCCGACCCCGCGTGGCTCGCACGCGCTGGCCGCTTCGCCCAGCCTCAGAGCGCCGCCAACACGCTGGGTGCCGTCGATGACGCGCAGGCGTTGGCGCTCTTTCTGCGCGACCGGACCGGCCGATCGCGCCATACGCTGCGTGCTTATGGCGCCGAGCTACGTCGCCTGATGCGCTGGTGTGGCACGCACGGGCTTGGGCCGTTGTCGGACCTGACGCGCCAGCAACTGCTCGCTTACCGGCACACGTTGCAGCACGGCGAGCCCGGCACGGAGGCCGCGTCGCCACCGCTGTCCGAAGCGACCTGCACGCGCGCACTCGCGGTGGTGGCGAGTCTTTACGGCTACTGGTACGCCACCGGCTACCTGCACGCCAATCCGGCCGCCGGCCTGTCTGCCGGCAGTCGTGCGCGGACCGGTTTTGTGCCGACGCGGCTGATTCCGCCTGCGCTGCTGGACGCGTGCGATGCCTGGCTGGAGGCGAACAGTGCCGACGATGCGTTGCCGGCGTGGCGACGGCGGGCGATCTGGGCGCTGTATCGCTATGCAGGCGTGCGCCTGGCGGAACTGGCCTGGTCGGATGAGACTGCACTGCCCCGCCTGGAGGTCGAAGCGCCCGGGCGGTGGACCCTGTATGTCTGCGGCAAGGGGCGAAAGGTGCGGGCCATTCCGCTGCCGAATCCGTGCGTGGCGGTGCTGCGGGCGTATCGCCGCGCCCGCGGCTTGCCGCCCGAGCCGCCAGCGCACGAGGCATTGCCGGTGGTCCACGGCAACAAGGGGGAAGCGCTCCGGCAGGCCGGCCTCTATCGCGAGGTCAAGGCGATCTTTGCTGACGTGGCCAATGGTCTGCAGGCGCGCGAGCCGGCGCAGGCGTTGCTGCTACGCGCCGCATCGCCGCACTGGTTACGCCATGCCTATGCGCGCACGCTGGTGGTTGACCACCAGGTACCGTTGCCAGCCGCCCAGGCGCTGCTTGGCCACGCCTCAGTGCAGACCACAGCGGCCTATGCCAAGACGGACCTGACGCAGTTGCGGGAATTTGTGGATGCGACGTTTAGTGGCGATACGCCCTAGGTCAAGCAGCAGGCCATAAGCCGTACCGTATTGGCCGACGACGGGTCGCAGTTTCTACTTACTTAGCCGGTTAAAAACCAGTCAACAATGACACGGAAGAAATACGGGATCCAGATCTTTGATGAAACGGGAGCGCCCGTCCTGGAGGTGGGGCCGCATCTGATTCGCGAGTCGCCAAAATTTGCTGAAAAAATCGGGGCGATCGCGGCGTCGTGGGCCCATGCCGAAGTGAACCTGAACTGCTACTTCGCGATCTTGCTGGATACGACACCAGATGAAGCCGCCCGGCATCTGAAAAAGCACAAGAGCGCGGCCAGCGCCACCGCAGGCGCGAGAAAGGTCGCCGAGGAGTCGCTGAGCGGCGCGGAACTAGCCGCGACCATCGCGATCCTGGACAACCTGGACGAAGTCCGTGTGCGGCGCAACCGAATCCAACACGATGTGTGGGCCAAGAAAGGGAGTGACAGTCAGCGGATTTTTGCCATTCACGCAGATCACTACCTTTCGTTCACCACTGCTGTGGTGGCCATTCAAGAGTCCGCAGCCACGCAAAGTGAACAGAATGCACGTGTGATCGCGCTCGCCAACGAATTTGCGGCGCGGGTATCTAGCAGCTTCTCCGTTCAGGAACTCGAGGAACTTGATCACGATGTAGATCTTCTGAGTCAGTCTCTTGTAACGGCCATGTTTTCGCGCATCGCCCGGCGCCTGGAAAACGGGGACTGACATCGCTGACACTGATGTCCGTAGCGCTCACACCTAATAGGCTCGCCTGAGGGCGTTCCGAGACGTCCGGAGTCGGCGGAACGCGATTAACTCAACTCGCCGGTGTCTGGCCGAATTAGGCGAAGCAACTGAGGTAGCCGTTTTTCGATCGCCCGCTGCGCGTCGCGCTCGATGGCTCGGTAGACCTCGAGCACGCGCTGACCCGTCAGGCTGAGTTGCGCTCCGCCGCCGGATGCGCCTCCCCGTTGCTTGAGCACCAGCGGTTCGACAAAGTCGGCATTCATGGCCGCCACAAGCGACCAGACCTTCTGGTAGCTCATGTTCAACCGCCTCCCCGTTTCGGCAATCGAACCGGTTTCGGCTATCCCCTCCAGAACGTCAGCCTTGCCCGGGCCGATGGCCACTGCGTGCTTGATCTCGACCCGAAAACGGGCCTTTTCATGAGCGGGCGATGTCGAGAGCGTTGGTTTCATGGCATCCATTATCGGCGATTCTGGTCAACACGGCCATGCGATATACTTTGGATTCGATATCGTATGGATTAGATATCGCTTGTCGAGCCACCCGTTACATGGTGTGAGAGTGGCTCGTCTAAAACCGGTTCCCTGGCGCGACGCTCGCCGTGCGCCTGGGCTCGGATCTCATTCACGTCATGCCCCTGCGGCAGCAATCAAAATGGCCCACAGTGCATCGAACTCCTCGCAGTCCAAGGCCGCGGCCTTTGTTGGCGGGGGCCTCGTTGGCACCCTTGGCGGACTGATCGGACTGGGTGGCGCCGAGTTCCGGCTTCCACTGCTCATTGGTTTTTACCGTTTCGCCGCGCTGGAAGCCGTGATCCTGAACAAGGCGATGAGCCTGGTGGTAGTGGCGTTTGCCTTGCCTTTCCGGACTCAGGCCGTGTCGGCCGCGCAGGTGCTCTCCCATTGGCCAATCATTCTTAACCTGCTTGCGGGAAGCCTGGTCGGCGCGTGGTGCGGGGCGAGTTGGGCCACGCGCATGCGCTCGGACCTGCTGTACCGGATCATCGCCATTCTGCTCGTCGGCATGGCCGTGGTGCTCTGGACGAGCCATGGGGCTGGGAGCCACCAGGCCTTGTTGCAACCTGGACCCATTCAGTTTGCTGGGGGCGTGGTGGCGGGTTTCGCGATAGGCGTCATGGCTGCCGTCATGGGTGTGGCCGGCGGCGAACTGCTGATTCCAACCCTGACGCTACTTTTTGGCGTCGATCTCAAGCTCGCGGGCAGCCTGAGCCTCGCCATCAGCTTGCCCACGATGCTGGCCGCCTTCGCGCGCTACAGCCGGGACCAGAGCTTTTCGGTGCTGCTCCGCCATCGCGGCTTTGCGGGGCTGATGGCTGCGGGCTCCATCGTCGGTGCCTACCTAGGCGGACTGCTGCTCGGGATGGTACCCACGGACCTGCTGCTGCCACTGCTAGCCGCCATCCTGCTGATCTCAGCCGTCAAGGTCTGGCGTCACACGTAGGCGATGGCTTAGGTTGGCTGGACCGTCACTCAAGCAGGTTGAGCCTGAGCCGATTTCACATCCCGAACGGCAAGTAACATCAGAACGGCTGCAACACCGAGCCCGGACGACAGCCAGAGCGCCTTGGCGCCGGCGATGTCGAGCAGCATGCCGAAGAGCCATGGCGCTAATGCCTGAGCGACACGGGCCGGGACCATCAGAACGCCTTGTCGAAGCCCGTAGCCACCCGGGCCGAAGATGACCAGTGGAAGCGTGCCTTTTGCAATCGTGAGGATGCCGTTGCCTGCGCCGTGTAGAACGCCAAACAGGACGGCGGCCGGCGCGCCCAGCAGGCCAAAAGCCAGTGCGCCGAGCGGGTGCATGGCGGCGGCGATGCGCGCTGATAGCAGTGGGTGAACCTTGCGCAGTAGGCCAAACTCCAGAATGCGCGCTCCGACTTGGGCGGGTCCAATCAGCGCACCGACCAAGACGGCGGTGGCAAGCGTCGCACCGCCGGCCTGAAGTAGTCGAGGCAAATGTGCAGCCATGGCGGTACTGATAAACCAGGTAGCCGCAAAGACAAATGCCAGCGCAAATGAAGCGAACCGTTGCAAAGGTTCCTCTGCCGAAGCGACTACGGTGGACGGTCGAGCCACGGGCCTCTCAATAGCAATCGCGCCACGAGGCATGCTGAGATTCAGGGCGAGTCCCAGCGTCAAATGAAGTGCTGCCCAGGCAAGACACGCGCCTCGCCATCCAACGTGGGCATCCATGTAGGTCGATAGTGGCCAGCCGACAGTGCTCGCGAATCCGGCAATCAGCGTGATGCCGGTGATGGCACCCCGTGAGCGATTGCCATAGAGTGCCACCAATGTTGCAAATGCGGCCTCATAGAGGCCCGCACCCATCCCGACGCCAAGGATTAGCCAGGCGGCGAACAGCCCGATGACACCCTGCGCGAATCCCAGACCCGCGAGTCCGAGGGCAAATATCAGACTGGTGGCCACCAATACCGAGCGCCCACCGGTTCGATCGATCATCCTGCCTGCGGAGGGGCCGATGAGTGCCGACACAATCAGCGCCGCGCTGAACGCCGCAAATACCGTCGGTGCCGACACGCCGAGATCCTTCGCCATCGGCGTCGCCAGCATGGCCGGCAGGTAATACGTCGACCCCCATGCCAGCGTCTGGGCAATGCCCAGCCTGGCGATCACGCTACTGCTCGGCTCCATGGCCATCCTGTTGATTATTATTCGACTTCGCCAGTATCCGTATCACCGACCTGGGCTTCCTGCTCATGACTCATGGCAGCGGCCGCGAGTGTGGTGGCCGTGGCAGGTGCCGCTTCCTTGCGCTCGCTGTAGCGGTCCGTCAGGTAGTCGCTGCGATCGCGAACCAGCAGCGTGAACTTGTAGAGCTCCTCCATGACGTCGACGACGCGGTCATAGTAGGAGGATGGCTTCATGCGGCCATCAGCATCGAATTCCTGGTACGCCTTGGCAACCGACGACTGATTAGGGATGGTCACCATGCGCATCCAGCGCCCCAACACACGCAGGGCATTGACGGCATTGAACGACTGCGAGCCGCCGCTGACCTGCATCACGGCGAGCGTCCGGCCCTGCGTCGGGCGGACGCCGCCCATTTCCAGTGGGAGCCAGTCGATCTGGTTCTTGAACACCGCGGTCAGCGTGCCGTGCCGCTCTGGGCTGCACCACACCTGGCCTTCCGACCATTCCGACAGTTTGCGCAGCTCGACAACCTTGGGGTGGTCGGCGGGGACGCTGTCGGCCATCGGCAGCTCGTGCGGGTCGAATATGCGGGTCTCCGCGCCGAAATGCTGGAGGATTCGTTCGGCTTCCTGCACGAGCAGCCGGCTGTACGACGTCTCGCGCAACGAACCGTAGAGCAGCAGGATACGCGGCGGGTGCGTACTGACGTGTGCCGGCTCCAGTTTGTCCAGATTGGGCGTTTCCAGCACCGCTGGCACGATATTGGGCAAATCCATCATTGGACCCTCCGCCCCTGCGCGTCGATGACGACTTCACCATTCTCCTTGGTGAAGGCGCCTTGCTGTGGCGCGGGCAGAATATCGAGCACCAGTTCCGAGGGGCGGCACAGGCGAATACCGAGTTCGGTCACGACAAACGGCCGGTTGATCAGGATCGGATGGGCCAGCATCGCATCCAGCAACTGATCGTCAGTCAGCGAGGGATCGGACAGGCCGAGTTCCGCGTAAGGCGTGCCTTTCTCGCGGATGGCCTGGCGAACTGTCAGGCCCGCGGCACGGATCATCTGCTGCAGCGTCTGCCGGTCAGGCGGCGAGTTCAGGTATTCAATAACCGTTGGTTCAATGCCCGCATTGCGAATCATCGCCAGCGTATTGCGTGAGGTGCCGCACTCGGGGTTATGGTAGATCGTTACCGACATTCGGATTCCTTAGTTGCTCTTGGTCTCGTACCAGGACTGCGACCGGTTGACGATATTGACGACCAGCAGCATGACCGGCACCTCGATAAGCACCCCCACGACCGTAGCAAGTGCCGCACCCGACTGGAAGCCGAAGAGACTGATGGCGGTTGCCACGGCAAGCTCGAAGAAGTTGCTGGCGCCAATCAGGCTGGACGGACCGGCTACGCAGTGTGCGACGCCCAGCTTGCGGTTCAAGAGGTAGGCGAGCCCGGAATTGAAGAAGACCTGAATCAGGATAGGTACCGCCAGCAGTGCAATGACCAGCGGCTGATCGATGATGGCCTTGCCCTGGAAGGCGAACAGCAGGATCAGCGTCAGAAGCAGTGCCGTAATCGAGTACGGTCCCAACTTGTGGGTAACGCGCTGGAAATAGGCGACGCCTCGACCCAGAAGCATCTTGCGCAGCAATTGCGAGATGATGACCGGCACGACGATGTAGAGCGCCACCGACGTGAGCAACGTGTCCCACGGTACGGTGATAGACGACAAGCCCAGCAGGAGCGCGACAACGGGTGCAAAGGCCACCACCATGATCGCGTCATTCAGCGCAACCTGGGACAACGTGAAGTACGGGTCGCCCTTGCACAACTGACTCCACACGAAGACCATCGCGGTGCAGGGTGCGGCGGCGAGAAGGATCAGGCCAGCCACATAGCTGTCGAGCTGATCGGCGGGCAGCAGCGGCGCAAAGAGGTGGCGCACGAAGATCCAGCCGAGCAAAGCCATCGAAAACGGCTTGACCGCCCAGTTGATGAACAAGGTCACACCGATGCCACGCCAGTGCGATTTCACCTGGCCCAGCGCGCCGAAGTCGATCTTGATCAGCATCGGGATGATCATCACCCAGATGAGGACGCCGACGGGCAGATTGACCTGGGCGTACTCCATGCGCCCGATCGCCTGGAAGACCTCGGGCAGCATCTGCCCCAACGCGATCCCGGCAACGATGCAGAGCGCGACCCAGACGGTCAGATAGCGCTCGAAAAAGCTGATGGCCGGCTTGCCCGCGGCTTGACTGGACGCCGCTACATTCTGACTGCTCATCGTTCAGCTCCCAGCCAGACGTTGCAGCGTCTCTTGAAGTTCGGCGTTGCTCATGTCTTCGATCGGCAGCAGCAGCAACTGCAGCATCCGATAGCCGATCGCCTGGCGCGTGAGTTCGAAGGCCTGACGCTTCTTCGCGTCACCACCTTCGGTGTTCGAGGGATCAGGGTAGCCCCAGTGCACTTTCACGGGGCTGCCCGGCCAGTAGGGGCATTCCTCTTCGGCCGCGCTGTCGCACACGGTGATCACGACCCGCATCTCCGGAGCGTTTTCGCCCACAAACTCGTCCCAGCTCTTGCTGCGAAAGCCACTAACGTCGACACCTGCGTCGCCAAGCACTTCGATGGCGAACGGGTTGATACGACCGCTCGGCGAGCTTCCCGCGCTGTAGGCGCGGACATCACGGCCGAGCTGCTTGGCCAGATGGTTCAACATCCCTTCGCTCAGCACACTGCGGGCCGAGTTGTGGGTGCACAAGATCAAAACGTTGGTAGTCATGGGGCGCGACGTAAGAGTATTGGAGTACGGGCCGGACTGCGTTACTGCTGTCCGATGTCCCGGACGGCCTTCTGGAGCGCAACGGCATCCAGTTTTGGCAGGGGCAATGCCAGGAACAGTTCTATGCGACGCTTGAGCGAAATGGCGGCGTCACTGATGGCTTGCTGCTTCTGCGCATCGGTCCCTTCGCATGCGGCAGGATCGGGAACACCCCAGTGCGCAGTCATCGGCTGGCCCGGCCAGATCGGGCAGACTTCACCCGCCGCCTTGTCGCATACCGTGAAGACGAAATCGAGTTCCGGTGCACCGTCTTGCGAGAACTCGTCCCAGCTTTTGCTGCGAAAACCGTGTGTCTCCATGTCGTAGCGCGCCAGTTGCGCCAGAGCGAGCGGATTCACCGTCCCGGTCGGATGACTCCCCGCCGAGTAGGCACGGAAGCGTCCTCTGCCGAGATGATTCATCAGGCCTTCCGACAGGATCGAGCGTGCCGAATTGCCGGTGCAGATGAACAGCACGTTGTAGATTTTTTCACTCATGGGTCACTCTCAGCAGCAGGACGGCGTGGAGTTGACGGCAACGCCAATCGGCTTGCCCTGGGGCGCACGAGGCGCGCAGCACGCCGATTCTGGCTTGGCGTCTTCGATCTTCCGGGATTCGCCGTACACTGGCACATTCCCAAGGGTGTGAAAATGCTCCCAGGCGATGCCTTGCGGATCGGTCACCCAGTACTTCTCGCTCCGTGCATAGCAGCAGGTGGTCTCGCCTTCGTCGAGCAGTGCCATGTCGGCCGCTTCGGCTCGTGCCTTCAACTCGACCAACTCTTCCGCATCGTCGGTCTGGAATCCGAGGTGGTCCACGCCAGCTTCCGCGCCGCGTGCCGAAATGGCGAAGTTCACGCGCGGATCCTCCAGCATCCACTTGGCGTAGTCTTCTTTCACCACAGCTGGTTCGGTTGCAAAGAGTGCGGAGTAGTAGCGAATGCTCGCAGACAGATCGGTGACGCCGACGTGAACGTGGAAGCGCTTCATGGTTAGGCCTCAATGGCGACAAAACGTTTGGACACGGGAGTGCATGGATTGCCGCTGCAGCAGTTCTCCGTGAGGTAGCCCAGCAGTGCGTTCATGGTCTCGAAGTTGGCCATATAAATGATCCAGCGCCCGTCCTGACGGCTAGCAAGCAGGCCGGCGCGATGCAATTCCTTCAGATGGAAGGACAGCGACGACGCCGGCATTTCCATCAGCTCCGCAATCCGGCCGGCAGCCAGCCCTTCCGGCCCAGCCTGGACCAACAGTCGGAATACGGACAGACGAATCGAATGGGCAAGCGCAGCGAGCGCTTCGAGAACATGATCGGTTTCCATGATTCGACTATATTGGAAATATAAAATAAATCAAAGTGAATTTTCTGTGACGGCAGCAGACGCGCTCCAAGCGCCCGCTGCCCCGCAAGTGCTCATATCGGCGCTTATGCCGACTCCTGATTGACCAGATGCTCCAGGCCAGCGACGCCGACGGGAAGTTCGGCGAGCCACGGGATCAGGGCACACTCTTGCGCCAGATCCTTGGCAACACGTTGGATGAAGGGCACTTCATAGTCCCCGCGTTGGCTCAGCATGGGGTGAGTCGTCCCGCTTGCCAGGAGCGATTGATTGATGACCCACGCATACGGGTTGATGCCCGCGCGGGCGAGATCTTCCGAAAGGCGCTCTGCCTCGTGCACGGGTGTGGCTTCCGGCAGGGTAACAATGAGCACGCGGGTATAGTCAGGATCGCGCAGTCGTGGCAACAACTGCCGGACGGCCTCGGGCATGTCGCCCTGCGTGCGCATGACTTCCTTGTGGTACGCCTCCGCCGCGTCGAGCAACAGGATGGTGTGGCCTGTGGGGGCGGTATCCAGCACGACGAATCCGTCCTTGCCTTCGTCGACAGTGCGCGCGAAGGCTCTGAAAACTGCAATCTCCTCGGTACACGGTGAGCGCAGGTCTTCTTCCAGCATGGCGCGTGCGGCGCCATCGAGTTGCTGCCCAGCCTTGCCGAGAACCTCTTCCGTGTACTGCCTGACTTCTTCCGTTGGATCAATTCGGCTCACCGTCAAGCCTGGCACCGCACCATCGATCGTGGCCGCAATGTGTGCGGCCGGGTCCGTTGTCGATAGCACGACTCGGTGTCCCATCTTGGCCAGCGCCACGGCCACCGCAGCCGCCACCGTGGTCTTGCCCACGCCACCTTTGCCCATCGTCATGATGACGCCGTGGCCAGCGGAGGCCATGCGCTCGACCAGTCCACCCGCGCCAGGCGGCAAGTCGATGGCGGGTCTGTCGTGAACGGTTGGGGATGCCACCGTCTCCGGGTGGGCCATTTCGCGCAGTGCGTCTAATCCCACCGTGCCGCGTGGCAGGAAGGGAATGCGTGCCTGAGGCAATGCGGCGAGCGCCACCGGCATATTGGCCAGTGATTCAGCCGCCCGCAGCGCCATTGCCGTCGCAATGGGGTCCCCGGAGGTCGCGTCGGAGAATAGGCCGTTGATGACCAACTCCTGATTTCCTATGCCGAGGGCAGCCAGTTCGGCGTGCGTGCGTTCGGCTTCTCGCAACGATGCGATATCGGCACGTGCGACCAGCACGACGGTCGTCTCGTTGGCACTGGAGAGCCGATCGACTGTCGCGGCATAAAGCGCCTTCTGTTTCTCCAGGCCGGCTAGCGGTCCCAGACAGGAAGCGCCGCCGGTCGAGGACGAGATGAACTCGTCCCAAGCGGACGGCAGCGTCAGCAGACGCAGCGTGTGGCCGGTGGGGGCCGTGTCAAAGATGACATGATCAAACTCGGCTGTGCCAGACGGGTCGCCCAGCAGCTTCGAGAATTCATCGAATGCGGCAATCTCAACAGTACACGCGCCGGAGAATTGTTCCTCCATGCTCTGGATGGCCGCCGCAGGCAAGATGCCCCGGTAAGGCGCCACCATGCGCTCGCGGTAGGCGTGTGCCGCGGCTTCAGGGTCGATATTCAGGGCGCACAGGCCGGGCGCTCCGGGGATCGCGGTCGGCACTTGGCTTAAGGACACGCCCAGCACCTCGTCGAGATTGGAGGCCGGGTCCGTGCTCACGATGAGCACGGATTTACCCGCCTCGGCCAGAGCTAGGCCTGTGGCACAAGACAGCGAGGTCTTGCCGACCCCGCCTTTCCCCGTGAAGAACAGGTAACGAGTCCGTGTCGATGGGAGAGCCATGGCACGCTCCGTTAGCAGCAGCCGGATCCGGGCGTGCATTCGCCCACACGGACACGCGGCTTGTCACTGGAGGCCACCGCAAGGTCAAGCTTCTGTGCCAGGTGCAGGCGCGAGGGATACATGCCGGTGGAGACAATGCGCCCGTCGACCGTAATGATCGGCAGTCGGTCCATGCCGCCCTCCATCTCCTTGACGATGGCTGGGTTGGCCGCGAATGCCTGGGGCTCCTGACCAAGGTTATGTCGGGCGACTGTGACGCCTTGTGCTTCGAGCCATTTCAGGTCAGCGGCAAACTGCGCCAGGACGGCGTCCACATACACCCCACAGACACCAGTTGGGCAGCACATGGCAGGGTCAAACACTTCCAGGGTCTTCATGATGACTTCCTCTTCGAACGCGGCTTCAGGCGCGGACAGCGCGGGCGCGAGTGACCGGCCACGCAGCGATAACTTCCATGTTTCCAATATTATCAAAATATTGATCGTTTTCATTGCGGTAGATCAGATGGCGTCCAGGTTTCACTAAGAGTCTCATGAGGCATATTTGACCGCTATGCCCCCTGTCGCCTGAAACGGCTGGCCGCGACTTGTCGCAAGTCGAAAGTCGTTCTACAAATTATTTACATAGTTCTAGAACCATCGAGGTTTGGTCCCTAGCCATGACAGCGAGTCGGCGGTAGCGCGCGAGACGCCACCGACTGGCGGGAATCTGCGAATGACCCCCAACCTCACGAATGACGAGGCATGCATGCGGGCAAGCGTATTGGCGATTGAGGACGATGCCGCTAGTGCAGAGATGTTGAGCGCTACGCTGCTGCGAGGCGGTTACTTTGCGCTGCGTGTGGCAGACACACAGATGGCGGCGCCTTTGATGGCCAGCGTTCCGCCTGACCTGATCGTATTGAGTCATACGTTGCCGGGTAACTCGGCCATCGAATTTTTGCGGGGCTTGCGGAAAAGCGGTCGTAGCAGGCGAGTGCCCGTTCTCATGTTGTCCACGCGAGGTTCGGACGAAGACTGCATTGAGGCGCTGGAGGCTGGAGCGGACGACTACCTGCTCAAGCCCATCGCGCCGAACGTACTGCTCACCCGCATCAGGGCGGCACTCCGCCGGCATGTGCCCCAGCTCTTCGGAGAGCTTGTGACCGTTCACGGGCTGACACTGGACCCGCGGTGTCACCGCGCATATGTCGTCGTGAAAAGAGCAGAGGTTTTGTTGAAGGTCGGCCCCACCGAGTTCAAGCTGTTGCATTACCTGCTAGCGAACCCTGAAAAAGTGCACAGCCGTATCACGCTGCTTGACCGAGTCTGGGGCGGCCATTCTTCGCTCGAGGAGCGGACGGTAGATGTGCATATCAAGCGCCTACGCACGATCCTCAAGCCCTACGGTTATGCCCCCATCATCGAGACGGTGCGCGGCAGTGGCTACCGGCTATCGGCGCAAGGCATGATTGACGCTGACCACCGGGCTCCCGGAGCCTCAGCAGTCAAGGCGGCAAGCGCTGGCGGTGCGTCCGCCGTGGCGCCATGCCGATGACGGTAGAATCAACCATTCGATTTGATCGTCCTCGTGCCCATGAAGGAAAAAGAAGCCATTCAAGCCTTGTCGGCATTGGCACAATCCTCACGTCTCAGCATCTTTCGCCGGCTCGTTGTAGCCGGGCCGGAGGGACTGAGCGTCGGTGTCATTCAAGAAGAACTCAAGCTGGCCGGCGCGACATTGTCATTTCACCTGAAGGAACTGACGCACGCCGGGCTCGTGTCCTCTCGCCAGGAAGGGCGATTTGTGTACTACGCGCCCGAGATTGGGCGCATGAACTCGCTGATCGATTTCCTGACCGAGAACTGCTGCCAGGGCGTGGATTCGGCCGCCTGCAAGCCTGGCAAGAAGATCAAATGCTAGCCCTGGTGGGCTGAAACGTGGAATGCCAGGGAGCTGCGCCCAACGCGCGCGGCTCTCCTGGCTCACCTTGTCGTGGGTCGACTACACATAGCGGCGATCTTTGAAGCTGACCTTGCGCTTGTAGTCTTCCATGGACCCGACCCTGCGGATATCCGCCCAGGTGCCCTTGTAGTACGGCACGATGTTGCGGTCGGTCCAGTCTGTCGTCACATCCCCCTGAATGCCGTTGACATAGCCGAAGACCATGAAGGTCTGTCCGGACTTAGCAGATGGCACGGGGTAAGCCATGGCATAGGTCGAACCGAAGTCATTGAAGACTTCGACCACGTCACCCGGCTCGATGCCCAGAGACTTGGCGTCACCCGGATTCAGCTCGATATACGCCATGGGATATCGCCCCTTGACGAATTCGTTGTACTGGTCGTGGTACGCGGTCTGCCAGATCTCATTGTTGCGGCCATTGTTGATCCAGAACTTGTACTTGCCCTTCAGGTCTGCCACGGTCTTCGGTAACCCTGGCCACGGGGACGGCTTGAACTCCGCCTTCCCGTCCTTGGTATCGAACTTGCCATCGGTATAGAGCATCTCCGTGCCGACCAGCTTGCCGTTGGCGTATTCCTTGATCGGGAGTTGGACGCCATTGTTCCCCATGGCGCGCAGACGCTCATAGGTCGCGAGATTGCCAGTGGGGCCACCCTGGCTGTCAATGGGGCCGGCGCCTGGCTGGCCTGCTTGCCGGAAGCCGTCATTGAAAGCATCCTCTTCCGTCTTCCACGCGAAGCCGTCATATCGCTTGGCAGCATCTGCGTTGCCGGCCTTCTCGTACATGGCCTTCAGGGTGTTCGCAATCCGCGCGGCGATGAGGCAATCGGGCAGTGCCGATCCCGGCGGGTCCATGAAGCGTTCGGACAGGCGGATTCGCCGCTCCCCGTTCATTGACGTCAGATTCATTTCCCCTGGGTGGGCGGCAGGCAGCATGACGTGCGCCGCCTCGGCCAGCTTGGTCGGGTAGAGATTGATGCTGGTCACAAACAGACCGCCCTTGCGGGTTGCCTCATAGATGACATCGGCCATCTGGTCTGGCGTGGCGCCGCGCGTCTTCGACATGGCTTCCTTCACCATCTGTGATCGGCGCAGAACGGCTTCACGCAACGCCTGGGCATTGTTGCTGGTCTGAAAGTTGTTGCACGCCCACCAGGTCATCATCCGACCCTTGCCCTTGATGAGTTCCTGATCGATGTAGATCTTGCCCTTGCCGGGATATGGCGGTCTCGTGTACCCCTCCTGGTGGCCGCCCATGCGCACGACGCCCGTGCCGCGCCGCCCGACGTTGTGCGTGGCCAGGACCAGGTCAACGAGAGCGGATTGGATCAGGTAGTTGTCGTTGCCCCAGATGATGCCTTTCTCATAGGCGTGCATCGTTCGCGGCCTCTGACCACTCGCCTTGGGCTTGTATGCCCATTCCGCCGCCTTCACGAGATTCTCTTGCGGGATGCCGGTGATGCGCGACGTCTCTTCGAGGGAGAGCCGGTTTGCCTTGATGGCGCCGTCGAACCCGTGCGTGTAGGTGTCGATGAATGGTCGATCGATCCATCCCTTGTCGACCACATAGGTGAAGAGTCCATTGAAGAGCGCGACATCCGTTCCGGGTTGCAGATCCACATGCAGGACGTTGTCCTTGCCCGCCACTTGTTCTGCGATCGCCACCGTCGGGGAGCGACGGGGATCTACCAAAATGATCTTTGCCTTCTCCAGAGTCTCACCAGGAAAGCGCGTTTTGCGCTTCTCGACGGTGCCGCCTTGCAGGTTCGGCACCCAGTGATTCAGGAAGTAGTTGGTCTGCGTCTCGTAGGCGTTCGTGCCGATCGCCATGATCACGTCCGCCAACTCCGCATCCTCATATGAGTTGTTGAGCTCGCCGATGCCCATCTCACGCGTGGCGTGGCACTCGGAGTTGTAGGCCGGGCGGTTGTGGATACGGACCATCTGCGTCTGGATTGCGGAGAACATCAGCTTCCCGGTTCCCCAGGTGTTCTCGAAGCCGCCGCCCGCACCGCCATGGTCAAAGCACGAGAAGACGACACCATCCGGCCCATCGCGATCAAGCACGCGCTTCATGACGCCAGCGTACACGGCCATGGCATTGTCCCAATCCGTCTCCAGCCATTGATCGGCAAGATAGATCATCGGACTATGCAACCGGTCCCGTCCGATGCCATCGGGCGTGTACATGTATGACGCCATCTTCCCGCCACGCGTCGAACTCAAGCCGCTGTTCACCACGCAGGCCTTGTCGGGAACAATCATGATGTTGTGGCGCGATCCGTCGGCGTTTGTGACGACGTTCGTCATGGCAGGGGTCAGCGTCAGGGAAAGCGGTGGCACCTGTTTGCGAAAATCGGTGCCCAAGGCGTTTTGGCTGGGGGCGCGTCCGCCTTCCGAGCCCTCAGGCCATTTGTAGACGTGATAGCCACACCCGACAATGCAGAAGTGGCACGTCATGTTGGTTTTCTGTGCGTTGACGGGTGGCAGGGTCAACCGGTCTTTTGTGGTGGGCATGGTTGTCTCCGGTATCGCTGGTCACAGAATGTTGGCTTGACGCCCGTAGATGAGCCCATCGATACCCACCGCGGAGATACTGCCGCTTTGCGCGTCGTACATGAGCTGCACACGGGGAAGGTTCTCTGTCGCCTGCCCGCAGATCATCTGGCCGGACTTCTCGGCATCGAACATGCTGAAGTGGCACGGGCACTTAAATGTTCGCGTCGCCTGGTCGTACGTGACGGGGCAACCCATGTGCGTGCACTGGGTGCTATAGGCGACGATATCTTTGTCCGGGCCAACACCGCCCGGCACCGGGGTTCCCATCTTGATCGCGGCGCATGGAGACGCAGCATCCGGATAGCTGAATGGCACCGGCTGATTGACGGCCATCTTGCCAACCGTGCCCACGGTGCGCCGCGGGTATGGCAGGAGCGTTCGGCTGGTGTCGGGGGCTGGTGGCGCGGCGGCCTCGGCGTGGGACAGCGGCCCGACTGCGCCTGCAGCCGCACCAATGCCACTGATTTTCAGGAAGGTGCGCCGGGAAACGTTCTCCGTCATGGTCTCCTCCATTTCTTCTGGAAACTGCTACCGTTTGAGTTGTGCAGCAGCGTTTGCTTGGCAAAAGACATGCCCGGAGCCCAAGTTACTGATTTCCTTGGGGTTTCCGTGGCTGCACGATAGAAGGCATGAAGCCGACGTCACGGCTCGGAAACTTGCTGCAGTGCGAGGAGACACCGAAATGTTACGAAACCGAAACGTCACTCGGCGCGCGGTACTGCGTGGCTTGATGGCTTACGGCGTGGCACCGTTCTCGCTTGCCATCGGGCGCGACCCAGACTTGCTGCGGTTTGGGACCACGCCGGTGTTTCTGAATGACCGCGTCGAGACGACCAGGCGCTGGCAGCAATACCTCGAAACAGCGACCGGCAAGCGCGTTCAGTTTGTTCAACGAGGGTCCTATGGCGAGATCCTGGAGTTGCTGATGCGGGACGAACTCGATGTGGCGTGGGTCTGCGGGTATCCATACGTGATGGCGAAGGATCGGTTGACCCTACTTGCCACGCCGCTCTACCACGGCAAGCCTCTCTATCAGTCCTATGTCATCGTTCCCGAATCGGATCGGGCGACGCAAACCATTGGCGATCTGGCGGGGAAGATCTACGCCTTCAGTGATCCACTCTCCAATAGCGGCTACCTCGTCCCGCGAATTGAGCTGCTGTCGCGCGGGACCAGTCCGGACCGGTTCTTCAAGAAGACGTTCTTTACCTTCAGTCATCGCAAGGTGGTCGATGCAGTCCGGTTAGGACTGGCCAACGGTGGATCGGTCGACGGCTATGTATGGGATACCTTGGCCGCCCAGCAACCGGAAGCCGTGCAGGGTGTGCGAGTGGCATGGCGATCGAAGGAGTTCGGCTTTCCACCGTTAGTCGTCAGAAAATCCCTTGCAGCTGAAGACGCAACGATACTCAAGGATGCGTTCATCACAATGGGGCGATCGGAAGGTGGGCGCGATGTGTTGGGGCGGCTAAACCTTGATGGCTTCGCAAACGAGCCTGACAGCATCTTCGACACCATTGCACAAATGGCACACACGGCAAACACGTCGAGAACGTGATGGGCGTTCGTGATCTCAGTTATCGCTACCGGATTCCTCTCGCGCTAACGGCCGTCATCCTGGCTACGGAGTGCGTGGTGACGCTGACCCTGCTTCTGCAGGGGTTGTCGGACGCACGACAAGATTTGCGAGCCGGGGCCACGAATCTCGTTGCCGTGCTGTCCAGATCGTTACGGGATCCCTTGTTGCGCGACGATGTGTGGCAGGCCTTCGAGGTGATCCGCACGCCCATTGAGGCGCGTGACGCGGATAACGCGCTCGAGAGTATTACGGTGACCGACAATGCAGCACGCGTCTTCGTATCGACTGACACCACGACGTTTCCAATGACGACAAAGCTGGCGGCGCTGCCGCCTCCGGCGAAGGCGCTCCTCACGGAGCCTAATGGCAAGACAGGCGTGCATTACACGGGAGCCGGCTGGTTGTTCGTCGATGATGTTGTGGCCTCCGGGAATGTCGTGGCTGACGACGGTTCCAACCTGGGACGCGTCGTGGTGGTGTATGACGCCGAGAAAATATCGTCGCGTTTGCGCAAGACCTTGCTCCAACTCTTCGCGGTGACCTTGCCAGGACTCGTCGTTCTCATCGCGATTGGCTGGATATGGGGAAAGCGTATTGTGGCGCCACTATCTCGACTGTCATACGCCTTGCAGCGGGTTGGCAAGGATCCCCCAGGACACATCGCATCCATGGTTGACAAGGAGGGACATGCCGAGATCGCGCTGTTGAACGCGCGCTTCACGGACATGCTGACAGGCCTTGCAGAGAAAGAGCGCCTGGAAAAAGAAATCCTGACCTCCGAGCGGCTCGCCGCAGTGGGCCGGGTCGCGGCAGGCATTGCACATGAAATCAACAATCCGTTGGGCGGCATGCTCAATGCGGTGGACACATTGGCCACGCATGGCAGCCCGGATGCCTTCACAAACAAGACGCTTGGGCTCCTCGAGCGCGGGCTGAACCAGATCCGTACCACGGTGGGCGCGTTGCTTGTTGAAGCGCGATTGGACTCTCCGGCGATGTCGCCGTCCGACTGGGAGGATTTGAGAATGCTGGTTGCCCCGCAGATTGACGCCCGTCATGGAACGCTAATTTGGCAGGTCAGTCTGGCTGAGCCTGTTCCGCTTCAGTCGCACTACGTCAGGCAGCTATCGCTGAATCTCTTGCTTAATTCCGTCAAGGCCATCGGCGATAACGGTAGGATCTGGTTTCGTGCTGACGTAGAAGACGGAAGCTTGCGCATCAGGGTAGCGAACGATGGCGAGCCGATTCCACCGGAACGCATGGAGCATTTGTTTGAGCCCTATTCGATGGTTCAACACGAAGGTGGCCGCCGCTCCTATCCTATTGGCCTGTGGGTCTGTTACCAGGTCACGACCACACTCAATGGCGCGATTCAGGCAGTGAACGATGACGGTGTGACGTGCTTTGACGTGACGATCCCGATTGATGGAGCTGCATGATGAGCGTCAGTTCTCCGAGGTTGTGCCTCATCGAGGATGATCCGATCATGGGCGAGTCCGTGGCGGACCGCTTCAGCCTCGAAGGATTCGTCCTGGATTGGTACCGCACGGGCGAAGCCGCCCTCGAAGCGATCCGATCACGGCGCTACAGCGCAGTGATCAGCGATATCCGTCTGCCGGATATTTCCGGAGATCAGGTGTTCAAGAGAGTCGCCGAACAGGCCACTTTCGTACCGCCGTTCATCTTCATTACGGCTTTCGCGAGCGTGGAGCAGGCAGTCGAGATCCTGAAGCACGGCGCAACAGACTATGTCACCAAGCCGTTTGACATCAGCGAACTGGTAAAAAAGGTCTGCCTGACAATCGGGCACCGCGCGAACGATGCCCGGACATCTTCCGAGTCGCCCTTAGGGGTGTCCGAGCCGATGCTGGCACTGGCCGACACGCTGCCCCGCGTCGCGAAGCGGGCACGCATCACCCTGATCACTGGCGAGTCGGGTGTTGGCAAGGAGGTGCTCGCCCATTGGCTTCACGAACTCGGCGGAAAAGTCGAGGCGCCGTTTGTGGCGGTCAACTGTGGTGCCATCCCCGAGACGCTTCTGGAAGCCGAGTTCTTTGGCGCGGAGCGTGGCGCCTACACCGGGCTGGATCGGGCCAGAAAAGGGCTATTCGAGCAGGCCATTGGTGGAACGCTCTTCCTTGATGAAATCGGAGACCTGCCGCACGCCATGCAGGTCAAGCTGCTACGCGCCATCCAGGAGCAACAGATCCGGCGGCTCGGGTCGGACAAGGTGGTACCGGTCGACTTACGCATCGTATGTGCAACCAATCGCGACTTGCACAGCCTCGTAAAGGAAGGTCGATTCCGGGAGGATTTGTACTATCGGGTCAACGTCGTGAACCTGAGCATCCCACCGTTGCGCGAACGACCGGCGGACGTGTTGTGGCTCGCCAGAAAGATTCTCTCATCCCAGGCCGAAAGACTCAGCGAACCCACCAAGACCCTGTCGCCGGCGGCGCAAGCCGCGCTCCTTGCTCACGGCTGGCCTGGCAACGTGCGTGAGCTGAGCAACCGACTGGAACGCGCCTGCGTCCTTAGCACGGAATCCGTGATTAGCGAGCGGGAGCTTTTTGAGGATGGCGCCGAGCGAGCTCAGGGATCGAGCGGCATGCAGTCGCTGGAAGACTTCCTCTCAGACGCTGAGCGTTGCTACATCGAGGCCGTGCTGAAGCGCGAGGGTGGACGAATTGCGCATAGCGCGGCCGTCCTTGGCGTGTCCCGCAAGACGCTATGGGAAAAGATGAAGCGGTTGGGCATCCGCACTGCGGATCCCGACGCGTCCGGGCCGTCATGAGAGGGTGGACGACTGCTAGGCTTGGCGGTCCCCGCGACTAGCTCGCGTCCGTCGGCAAACCACTACCTGCTGCGGGTCTTGTTTATTTCCATATTTCGCATATAGTCGAAATAAAGGCGCGGAGACAGTTATGGGCAGCAAAGGGCACATTCAGATCGGCGCTCGTCAATCGGACCGGGAAGGATTGCAGTGTGGCGCGATGGAAGGCTTGCACTTGGTGATGGCGCATCGACGAGTTGCCGCCGCCCGGACAGTGCCATTGGTGCACGTGCCTGGCTTCCCGCCGGCGTTTGACAGCCTCTTTCAGGCAGACCTCGCCCGCGCGTTTCAGATGGAAACCGGGTACGTGACGTCCGCGATCGCGCTGACCCGTACGAATGATGCCGAATTCGAACTGGAAGGATTGGGGGTCACCGACGGCTCGTCGGCTGTTGTCCTTGCCATGGAGATGGACGATCTGATCAAACCTGGGTTGGGATGTGACTGGCAAACGCGATTGCTTCGCTTCCGAAATAGTCTTGCCGACCAAGGTTCGAAGCTCTTTGTCGCGTTAGCCACGCAGCGCGAGGCGGACGGAGTGCTTGGAAATTTGACAAACCTCAGGAGGCGCCTCGTTTTGAATGGCGTCAAACGATACTGCCATGTCGAGGGGATCGGCTTCCTCGGCTCTATACAGGGTGCTACTACCACTAAGACCCGGCAGAAGCGGCAACCTGACAAGCCGTTCGCCACCGTCCTTGCCCGCAGACTCGCCTCGACATCGTTCTTTTGCTGCGGTGCCTTTCGTATCGGTGGCTAGAGCGATCGGTATTCGAGACACCGCATCGAGGTGTCAGTGCTGGGCAACGCGTCTGTGGTCTAGATCATGCTGTACGCCACGTCGACGGTACGGTCTGCGCGCTTGTCGCACTCGGCAGTAGCCGGTGCGCGTAGCGTGCAATCGGAAAATCGAAGGTGCCGCGCAAATTGATGCCTTCCAGCCGAGTTGGCGCGATCTGGCGCAGGTCCTCGGCACGCATAGATTCGCCGCCGATAGCCTCTATCGCCTCCAGAGCATTCTGCATGTGCAGCGTGTTCCAAGCCATCACGGCATTGGTCAGCAACGTCAACGAAGACGAGACCGCTGCCAGCGATGCATCGTGCCGAGCCAACTCCAGGG